>DAOVAK010000566.1 GCA_030671095.1 Deltaproteobacteria bacterium
ATGAATGCGACCCCCAATACCCCCACCTGCGAAATTGTGACGATAGGCAGTGAACTCCTACTTGGCCAGATCATGGACACCAACACTTCCTATCTCGCCCAGGAGTTGGGGAGAATCGGTGTGACCACTCGTTTTCGCACATCTGTTGGGGACAGGCTGGAAGAAATCAGCCAGGTCATTCGGGGCGGCGTTGAGCGATGCGACATGGTCATGACCACTGGTGGTCTTGGACCCACGCTGGATGATCTAACCCGCGAGGCTGTGGCCAGGATGGTAGGGGTGAATCTGGTGTTCAAACAGGATCTCATGGACCTGATAGAAGAATACTTCCAGCGCGCCGGTTATAAGATGCCTGAAAATAATCGGAGACAAGCTTATGTACCAGAGGGCAGCCGCGTTGTTCTCAACCCAGTGGGAACAGCGCCCTGTTTTATCGCGGAGGCGGACGGAAAACCTATCATTTGCCTTCCAGGCGTTCCTCGGGAACTCAAATATTTGTGGGATAGGGAGATTTCGGCCTGGATCCGGAAAAGATTTGGGCTTTCAGACCAAAAGGTCACTTATAGGGTCCTAAAAGTGGTGGGGCTCGGTGAAAGCGGGGTAGACCGATTGATCGGCGATCTCATGGGCGTGGGGAAAAACCCGGAAGTGGGGCTGTTGGCTTCTTCCGGTGAGATCAAGATCCGCATAACGGCCACAGCGAGAGGCGATAGGGAGGCCGGAGGGTTGATTCGACCCGTTGAAGAGGAGATTCGATCCCGCCTCGGAAAAAAGATTTTCGGGATTGACGATGAGACGCTGGAGGGTGTCATTGACTCCATGCTCCTCCAAAAGGGCTTGACCCTTGCCATTCTGGAGACATTTACTGCAGGGCTGGCCGCGCAGAGGTTGTACCGAATTCCATCATCCCAGTTACTGGACAGCCGCGTTATCCCTGATCAAGAGCGGCTCCTAAGGCTGTTGGGCAAGAGCAGCGGGTCGCTGAATATTCAGACTGCATCGAGCCTTGCCCAAAAGGTGAGGGAGATGACGCAGGCAGATGTGGCACTTTCTATAGTCGGTTATCTAGAAAAAAACGAGGGGAGCTCTGCAATGAATAGCTTTGCCGCTGCCATTGGGAATGGGTTTGAAAAGGACTTTTCATGGCAGATGGGCGGCCACTTCCGCACCCTTCAAGAACGGGGCGCCGTGATCGGCCTCAATACTTTGCGCCTCGCCCTGTTAGCAGCAGCCAACGAACGAAGGACCAGTATCTCAACCTAAGTAACGTTAGCAAGATGCCTCACCAAGAGGAACATAGAAACAGAATCGTCATTGCGAGGAACGGAGTGACGAAGCAATCCCAGGAGATTGCTTCGCGAAGTTTACCCTGAGGAACTCGAAGGGCTCGCAATGACACCCTGCCGTGGGTTAATTTATTTCTGGCGTTTATTATGATGAAGAGGTCTAAATTTCGCAACTGTCGAAGTCCTGCTGACAGGCCTTCTCCTTCGTCCTTTCCTTAAGTCTTGTTTCTCTCCTCGCCTTAGCCTCACGGTTTCGCCTTGTTTCTTCCTCGGATTCCAGTATCAATGGAGGCATTTCTCTGGGCCGACCCTTTCCATCCAGTGCAACGAAAGTCAGATAGGCCGAAGCCGTGTGACGAACCTGGCCGGTGATCACATCTTCTGTCTCGGCCCTGACACCAATCTCCATGGAGGTTCTCCCCACAAAATTGATACTCGCTCTAAGTGTAAGGAGATTTCCTACAAAAACGGGATGATG
Organism: Deltaproteobacteria bacterium; assembly: GCA_030671095.1. The sequence goes on from DAOVAK010000566.1 coordinate 1,765, forward strand.
AAAGTCAAGTCTATCAATGGAAGCGGTCACGCAGTTAGAGCGTGCATGACGGGCTGCAACCAAACCCGCAGCCGTATCCACATGTTTCATGATGACTCCGCCGTGCACATTTCCCGCTATGTTCGCATCCTGGGGTAACATGACATGTGAGATGGCCACGCTACTCTCTTTGACTGTTTTTCCCTCCATTCTTGCCTCCTCGTTAAGGAAAAATAAGATGGTTGAAAGATAAGTCAATGACCATTGTTTTCTCGGAGCAACTGTGAAGTCAATTACCACCACTAAAAGTGGTGGCTTGATTGCCGACCCTAAAAGGGTCTCTCTGTATCTCTCGCAGAGCTCTCAAAGCCACAGAGAATTTAATTAGACAGGATAGACAGGATCTCTTTGAACATCGACTGAAGGATGGCTTGAGCGCCCCGTAAAACGGGGCCTCCCAATGTTATCACATTGGGAGACATGGAGAACCGTATAACAAAAAATAAGCTTGCTTATTTTTTGTTATACGGTTCTCCATATAGCTGCAAGCAATCCTTCATGTCTGAGTAAGTCTGCGTGGGTCTGTGGCTAACAATTCTTAGAGGATTCTCCGTGCCCTCTGAGGGCTCTAGCGAGCCTCGCAGCCAACTGCGAGGGTGAGCGGGCGAGAGAAAAAGTTGTGATATTCATTTTACTAGCATAGCTCCACTACACCACCAGCAAAGCTGATGGGTTTTGAACCTACTAAGGATTTTTTGACGGATTTGTGGGCTCACTACCCCTGATAGGTATCCATCCTAGATTATGTCTAAAATGACATAACCAATTAATATCATTGTTCTTCCTTGACATTTTAAATGGCGGCGAGTATTCATAACTCTTTGGGTTAAGAAACAACGCTCCCTGCCAAGGGAAGGACAGGTTTTGCTCCAAATTGCCGCGTGATATAAGTCATCAAACTACTTTATAGAAAACATTTGGGGAAAGGAGGAGGTCTATGGATAAGATCCTGAGGATCAATATGGGGCCTGAAGGTGAGCCCAAGGTTAGTGAGGAGCCAGTTGGGGATTATGCCGGTTTGGGGGGC
>DAOVAK010000650.1 GCA_030671095.1 Deltaproteobacteria bacterium
CGGGTGTACCAGTCCTTGCCCTGTGGATCGGCCATCAGGTGGGGCGCACCCGCCTTGAGATCCGTGACGAAGCCCATGTTATCGGAGTGGTCGGCGACAACGAGGAAATCGAGCGGTCGGGCGAGCCGCGCAGGGCCTGCGGTGGTGGACTCCACCTCTTCGCCGCGAGCGAAGCGGTAGGCAGCCTCGGGGTCGAGACGGTTTCCGAAGGCGCCCGCGTCCATCGAGTAGGAGGTGTGCAGATGGGTGTCGCCCCAGAAAACCCGGTTCGGCACCGCGCCGCCGGCGTACGGTGAATAAGGGCGTTTAGTGTAGACCGCCGAGAGCGTTTTCTTGGACGGGCTTCCGATGTCCTGTGCCGCCAAAGGCGTCACAATGGTCACGAGCGCAAATCCCAGCGTGATTGCAACCCAGCTTATTATGATTACCGATTTCTTTGTGTTCATCATGTTGTTCTCCTTTCTTGTCCCCCCAAGATCGACGTAGACTCGGTCTTGGAATTTTATTGTAACGCCGAACGGTATGTCAAGCCGATAGTGCGGGATTCCTTTTTGAAGCTGACGTTGCTATTAAGCAGCAGGCAACCTGAATCAAATTAACCGAAATCATTCTAAAAATGCCATCGAGTATCCTGTCTGCTCAATTAGCGTGGTTATGTGGTTTTTTTATAAAGATCCCATTTGTTACCTTTTCTACTCATCATAATCTTTCTTCTTGGGATGTTTTTCTGTAACCACTTAAATTTCTTGACAAAATAAGGTTATTGCTGTAATCTCTCATAATTATTTGCACATTAAAAACACCCTCGTATCCGGAGAAGATGTTATGATCTCAGGATTTGGGAAATGCAGTGTAAAAGATAAAGGGCGCGCCGGGGGAGAAATCCTCAGATTGATGAAGATTTAACCTGTAAGGAGAGGAGGGTGTGACTTTCAAATACTCGGTAAGGAAATGGAACAGAACACCTTTTACAGTTTGGCTGGAGAATGGAAAAAAGCGAGGAAAAAATTGACGATCTTGTATGTTTTTATTATATTCATCTCCTTTCCTGGTAAGGGATGCCCCTGAATGTTTGATGGGATTGCGTGTGCAATTCCCCAATGGTTTGAAGAAAGAATGAAGTCAATGGAGAACTGTTAATGACAAAAAGAGCCTTTAATGGAGTCAAAATACTGGAATATACAAGCTTTGTAACCGGCCCATATTGCGCCAAGCTTCTGGCCGACCTGGGTGCCGACGTGATTAAAATTGAACAACCGGGAAGTGGCGACATATCCAGGGCAAGAGGACCGTTTCCCGGAAATGTTCCTGACCCTGAAAAAAGCGCCCTCTTCCTCTACCTCAACACCAACAAAATGGGCATAACACTGGACGTGAAACCGGCGACAGGCTCAAAGATATTCAAAGAACTCGTCAAGTGGGCTGACATTCTCATTGAGGATAAAGCACCGGAAGTCATGGAAAGGCAGGGCATGCAATATGATGTCCTAAAGGAGATAAATCCCGGATTAATCATGGTATCGATAACCCCTTTCGGACAGACCGGACCCTACAGCAACTACAGGGCACACCAGCTCAATGTCTATCACGGCAGCGGGCTGGGTTATATTACGCCGATAGAGGTGGACGACCCGTCACGTGAACCCCTGAAGGGGGGAGGATATGCCGGAGACTATTTCTCGGGCCTCTTTGCCTCACTGGCCGCACTCGGCGCGCTATATGTAAAAGGAGAAACGGGTCTTGGGCAACATGTAGATTGTGCTAATCAAGCGGCGGTGACCACCCTGCAGAGGATACAGGCCGCTTCCTATGCGAACGAAAAGACAACCCAGCGCCGGACGACCCAGGCCCAGGGAAGGTCCGGTATGGGAGGCCGATGGCAATGCATGGACGGTTATGTCACTGCAACCCTTGCTGAAGATCACCAGTGGAGTGCTTTTTGCGAGTTATTGGGCCATCCCGAGTGGTGGGAAAATGAAAAACTGAGGCAACGGCATACCCGTGGTGAGGCTGTTGCAGAGTTACAACCCCAAATCTCAGAATGGATGATGAAACATTCAAAGGAAGAAGTCTTTCATAAAGCACAGGCATTGGGTTGTCCCGTCGTCCCCTTTCGATCACCCGATGAGGTCGTCAACGACGTGCAATACAGGGAACGGGGCTTTTTTAAGGAGATCAACCACCCGAAAGCCGGGAAGATAACGTATCCATCTGTACCTTACCAGTTTTCCGGGACACCGTGGTCTATTAGGTACCCGGCGCCCCTCCTGGGCCAGCATAATCATGATATTTATTGTCGCCTATTGGGGTATTCTAATGAAGATCTAGTGAAATTTAGACAGGCAGGCATTATATAAAGGAGATATTAATGATAAAAGGACCATTGGAAGGTGTAAGGATCGCCGATTTTACCTTCGCCTGGGCCGGGCCCTACGCGTCGACCCTCCTGGCCTACATGGGGGC
>DAOVAK010000261.1 GCA_030671095.1 Deltaproteobacteria bacterium
TTCTGTAAATCTCGTCTAATTTAACTGCGAAAATGCACAATCACAAGGCGCCATACGCAATCATAGCAAAGCCTATCGGTCCAATCTGCAACCTGGACTGCAAGTACTGCTATTACCTTGAGAAGCAGCAACTATTCCAAAGAAACAGCTCGTTCCGCATGTCTAATGAAGTACTTGAAGCTTTCATCAGGCAGAATATCGCTTCACAGGATTTCTCCGAGGTGACGTTTTCATGGCAGGGAGGTGAACCCACACTCTTAGGAGTCAATTTTTTTCGTAAAGTGATTGAACTGCAAAAAAGGTACGCAAATGGTAAAAAGATGAGCAACGCCCTTCAGACCAACGGTGTCTTGCTTGACGACAGGTGGTGCGAGTTTTTAGCCGAAAATCGGTTTCTGGTGGGGTTGAGCATTGACGGACCCCGGGACCTCCATGACTGCTTTCGCGTCGATAAGCATCAACGACCAACCTTTGACAGCGTAATGAAGGGTCTGGAATTTTTAAAGAAACACAACACCCAGTTTAACACTTTGACCGTTGTAAATGACATCAATTCTCGACAACCGCTCAAAGTCTACCGTTTTCTCAAGGAAGTAGGCGAGGGGTTTATGCAATTTATTCCTCTTGTTGAGCGCAAACCCGGTAAAGAAGCAAAGGAATTGGGTTTGGATCTAAGCATGCCGCCTGTTCAGAGTGAAGAAGATAACGAATCATCCGTAACTGAGTGGAGTGTCAAACCCGGTCAATTTGGCGAGTTTTACATACAGATTTTCGATGAATGGGTTCGGTGTGACGTGGGGAAGGGTTTTGTTCAGTTCTTTGATGTCGCTTTGGGCAACTGGATGGGTTTGGGTTCGGGACTGTGCCAGTTCGCTCCTACTTGTGGGCATGCAAGCGTACTGGAACATAATGGTGATCTGTATTCTTGTGATCATTATGTGTATCCGCAATATAAACTCGGTAACATCCTGGAAAGACCGTTGGATGAACTGATGGATTCTAATCTCCAGCGTCAATTCGGCCGTAATAAATTGGATTTGCTACCGCAGGACTGCATCAGCTGTGAAGTCCGTTTTGCCTGTAACGGGGAATGTCCGAAACATCGTTTTCTAAGAACTTATAGCGGAGAGCCGGGACTGAGTTATCTATGCTCGGCGTATAAGCGTATTTTTGGTCATATGGACCCTTACATGCAGGTTATGGCCAGGATTGTTTCCTCTGGCGATGAGGCTTCCCTAATTATGGATTATGTGGCTGATGAGGATAGACAAAAACGGTTTAAAACCGCCAAACGAAATGAACCTTGCCCTTGTGGAAGCGGCAAAAAATTCAAGAATTGCTGTGGTCCCTAAGCTAATGTTCTCCTAAAACTATCAAATAGAAAACGAGAATTAAAATGAGGATTCTGCGTTTTTGTTCCTATCGAAAAGCACCATATTCTCTGCTCCAAGCTATTCGAAGAAATTCACGATACCTACCTTTAATCGACAGACTGATTAAAGGCGATGAGGTTTTGATTCTGATACGAAATCTTCACTCTCAGAAGTGAACACTACTGATACTACAGTTGTATCGGACAATGAGAAAAGATAGAATGGAAACAGCAAGTCCCTTCACCGCCAGAGCCATGGTGGATGCAAGTCCGGAAAAATCGACTGTATGACCGGGGCCGCATTAACGATGATGGACCACAACGGAACTGCTAAGGCCGGCCATCTCAAGCAGAAAGTGATCTACATGATCCACCGAGCGGAAACGCTTTATGGCTGCAGTCTGGCCGCTTCATACGAGGGGCACAAAGAGCCGTCCGGCACTTTTTTTATCGATCCGGTTCTGGCAAACTCTTCCAAGATTCACGAAGGTCGAAAAATGGCTGAGGCAACCCGCCTGATGATCGATGTCGCCGGTGGTTTTGTCGCTGACCTTCTTTCTGATCGCGATCTGGAAAATGAAAACATCGGACCCCTGATTAAAAAATACTTGAAGGGTGCGTCCGATATACCGACCGAAAAGCGTGTTAAGATGTACCGGTTGATTGAAAAGATGGCCATGGAAAGTGCCGATACCATCTCCGATATTCACGGCGGCGGCTCACCCGAGGCTCACCGAATCACCATTTTCCGGGAAAGCAACATCGACGCCAAGAAAAAAGCGGCTAAGCGCTTAGCTGGAATTGACGATTAATTAATGATAAGAAGACTTTGGAATTGATTTCGGACCTTGAATAAAGAGAAATTTCATTGTTGATACCGGAACGAAATATTCAATGCATTTATCGGCTCAAAACCTAGATTCGGGGAACCCACACGCATGTGTCGAGCAAGCGTTTGGATCGGTATCTGGCTGAATTCTCGTATCGGTTTAATCGTCGCTTTAAACACCGTCGTGATACCATCTTTGATCGTTTAGTGACAGCTTGCTGTACGACGCAAGCGGTTACGTATCGACAGCTGGTTTCTGCTTTAAGTTGATAATACTATTCTCTATTATATAAAGCTATTCGAAGAGGATAAGGAGGAAAAATGTCACATCTGGTGTCACCTCATGGGGGTAAACTAATCTTGAGGTTACTCAAAGGCGAGGAGTCGACTGAGGCCAAAAAGAGGGCGAGGGAGCTACCCAAGATTCATATGACCTCCAGGGAGACTTCCGATCTAATCATGATCGGCATCGGCGCATTTAGCCCACTGTCCGGATTCATGGGAAGAGAGGACTGGCAGGGGATCTGTAAGAATTTCACAATGGCTAACGGGATATTCTGGCCGATCCCGATCACCCTTTCGATATCCGGTGATAATGCCTCAAGAATAAAAGAAGGCAGTGAAGTAGCGCTCATTGATGGCGAAAGTGAAGAATTAATGGGCACCATGAGGATAGAGGAGAAATATACCATCGATAAAGGATATGAGTGTAAGGAAGTCTTCAGGACAGATGACCCAAAGCACCCAGGGGTGGCTAAGGTAATGGCCCAAGGAGAATTTAATCTAGCAGGCCCGGTAAGGGTGTTCAGTGAGCTCGACTATCCTGACCGGTTCCCCGATCTCTATGCCCGCCCTGAGGAGACACGCGCTATGTTTGAAGAACGAGGATGGCAGACGATCGCGGTCCTCCAGCTCAGAAATCCCATGCACCGATCTCACGAGTACCTCGCTAAGATCGCCCTTGAGGTATCTGATGGCCTTTTTGTACACCAGCTTGTAGGGAAGTTGAAAGAAGGGGATATCCCCGCTGAGGTGAGGGTGCGATGCGTCGAGACGGTGGTTGATCATTACTTTCCAAGGGAGAGGGTCGTTACTAAGGTCTACCCCATGGAGATGAGGTACGCTGGCCCCAGGGAGGCCCTGCTCCACGCAATCTTTCGCCAGAACTACGGAGCAAGCCACATGATTATCGGGCGTGATCACGCAGGCGTAGGGGCCTACTATGGAGCATTTGATGCCCAGAGGATATTCCACGAGATCCCAGAGGATGTATTGGGTATTAAGATACTCCCGATAGATTGGACTTTTTACTGCTATAAGTGTAAGGCAATGGCCTCCTCGAAGACCTGTCCCCACGGTGAGAAGGACCATCTCCTTTTGAGTGGTACCCTGTTGCGCGAGATGCTTACTGAGGGGAAGCCTGTTCCGGAGGAGTTCAGCCGTCCAGAGGTGCTGGCCATACTGAGGGAGTATTATTCAGGTTTAAACAAGTCAATGGAGAGCGATTTCTGAAGTGATTAATCCGGGTGTATTACTTCTTTTGGGCTTTATTCTCGGGGTGCTCACGGGGTTCTTTGGGGTAGGTGGCGGTTGGCTGCTGACGCCTGCCTTGAATATCCTGGGCCTGCCCATGGTCTATGCAATCGGAACGGGACTTTTCACGCTCGTGGGTAAGACCCTCTACGCTGCAACGAGGCACCATAAACTCGGGAATGTGGATATCAAGCTCGGTATCATTATGGGGATCTCCAGCACTCCGGGGGTGGAGTTAGGAAAGAGGGTTGTGTTTTATCTGGAAAGGGTAAACCTTGCAGGAACGTATGTAAGGGTAGCATATATGGTGCTCATGCTTATCATCTCCCTTTCGATGCTGAGAGAGTGCTATGGTTACTGGAAAACGGATCGAAGGGAAAAAGGCGGTGAGGGGGTAGAAGGGCAGGATCAAACTTCCAGCCTCACACGCAGTGTCTATCAAATCGGGCTCCCTCCAAGGATTTCTCTTCCTCATTCAGGAGTCAATTCCCTCTCCTTATGGGTGATCATTGCCTCCGGGGTTTTCATCGGTTTCCTCTCGGGTTTTATGGGGATTGGGGGTGGATTTATCGGTTTGCCATTATTGATCTACGTAATTGGGGTACCGACCATCATTGCCGTAGGCACCTCTCTCGTCGTAGTGCTCATCACCTCATGTTATGGAACTGGCGTGTATGCCCTTGCGGGGTATGTGGAATGGATAACTGCTTTAATAATACTCGCTGGCTCTCTTCTCGGCATTCAGCTGGGGGTTTATGCGACCAAATATGTTACGGGCATGAAGATAAGGGTTCTGTTTGCAATGTTGGTCTTTGTTGTAGCGGTATCTGTTTTCCTGAAGCAGATGAATATGGCAACTATCAGCAGCTACCTTGTAATGAGCGCAGCCTGTGCGCTCTGTTTTGCCATTCTCCTTCCATTGGGGAAAAACCTTCTGCACCGGACTACTTCGTAGAGAATATACTCCTTGCCGACAGGGGATCTTAACATCACATTAAGGCGAATTCCATCCTTGACAAACTTCAGGCAAGAGCGATTAAAGATGGCATTCCTTACCAAACGCTAATATCCAGCATCCTACACCGCTTCGTAGCAGGCCGTCTTGTAGAAAAACGGAGATCGAACCAATAAAGATTGACACGACCCGAAAGGTCGTATTTCCCGCTAACGGCGGGATTCAGGAAGCCCGTGGGGAAACCAAAGGATAGGGGGACGGGGCTAAATAATTAATCAAAAAGCGGAAACACGCGGTTTATCTTGTTATTGGGCGGTAAGACAGCACGACGGCTTGGAATGAGTCAACC
>DAOVAK010000525.1 GCA_030671095.1 Deltaproteobacteria bacterium
CGGAAAAATTTCTGATGCCAAGCCCAGGTCTTGTAATATGGGTATCTGGTGGGATGGCGATGTGCTCCGTGAAATACTTGATGGCAGCAGCCCTCGCAGGAGAGGAGGTGGAAAAGGAGGTGCTTTCATTGATAAGTGGGATTATATCAATGGGAAGGTTGTCCGGTTGCTTAACGGTGCTGACTATGATTGCCTCACGAACAATGGGACCAAAGCGAATCCCTGTCTCCATGCCGATATTTTAGGCGACTGGAGAGAGGAAGTGATTTGGAGAACAAGGGACGGCAGGGAGCTGCGTATCTTTACGACGACAATACCTACAGACCGCCGTTTCTATACCTTTATGCATGACCCTATATACAGGCTAAGTGTGGCTTGGCAGAATGTAGCCTATAATCAGCCTGCTCAACCGGGTTTTTATATGGGGGATGGTATGACGGCACCGCCCCGTCCTTCGATAACAACACCAGCTCATTGAAATACTGATGAAAAGAGAGGCATACGAATACATGCCACACATCCTGGCGTACACCCAAACGGCGTAATCCCGCTGGTGGCTGTACCGGTCTCAGGCCCCTCTGAGCTTAACGCAACTGCATCCAACAACTCTTTCTGATACTTGAACGACTGCTGACTAAAAAGGCCGGGTCAGTCAACCTTCTTGCCCGTGAACTTGCTGGTACCTCTGGAAGTGGTGCGCTCTCCATTGAGGGTCTTCCCGTCCAGTCTGCCCTTGAATTCCATCGGGACATCACGCTGCCCATACCTCATGATTACCTTGAAGCTTACCTGATTTCCATCCACCTTAAGGTCCGTAACGGCTAACTCGTTGTCCCGAGATGTATAAGTCCCGGTCATGTCCGCCTTAATCTTCAGCGTGTTCGTACGCGTGCCTCGTGAGGTCTCTCTCGTGAACTCCCACGTGCCGACCAGTGCCGAGGCATCGTCCATTTTCTTGCCGGTTACAGTTGTGTCTCCTCCGGAGCTGGTGAACTGGCCGTTGAGGGTCGCTCCATCCAATGTGCCTTTGAACTCCATCTGGAACGGCTGGTCGGCACTGCCCATATCCATGTTAAAAGTTGCTCTGCTGCCTTCGAGTTTGAGGTCCTTGATTTTGACCGGAGACTCCATGTCAGCGAAGAACTCATATCTGCCGGTCATGTCCCCATAGACCGTCAGCGTATTGGTGAAAGTGCCTCTGTCAGAGGTGGTTCTAAGCTCCCACTTTCCAACAAGGGCCGCACCTGCTCGTTGTCCATTGGCCACCATTTCCCCCATCTCGCTCTTGATTTTTCCGGTCAGCTTGTGGCCCTTGAGAGTACCCTCATAGGTCGATTCCAATTCCCGGTCTCCGAACTTGCTCTTTCGAGCAAACGTGAGCTTTCCATCCTGGAATTTGACGTTGGAAACTACATGCTCACCCCACTGGCTAATCCAGTCGCCTGCCAATGTGCCGTCGGGCTTCTGAGATATAGACAACTTAGCCTCGAATTCACGTTCCTGGAACATGAGCTTCACGCCCCATTCTCCAAGGATGGCAGGTCTGGGCTTTATGCGGGCGCCATTGGCAGAAAATTCTCCTCTGTCACTCGATATTTGGCCTGTCAGCTTGCCGTCCTTAAGGGTTCCCTCGTAAGTCATTTCGAACTCTTGGTCTTGCATCTTGACCGTGCGAACAAAGGTGAGCTTTGGGGCATCGAATTTGATATCAGAGAGTTCACTCTCGCCCCACTTGCCCGCGAGAGTACCGTCTGCCTTCTTAGAGATGGACAACTTGGCAAAGGCCTGCCACCCATCGAAATCCATCGTGATTTCCCAATCACCTGTGATCCCTTCAGCCCCCAGTACCTGTGATGGTACTGCCAATAAAACTAAGAGGGAAGCCAGGAAAACAAATTTTCCTATGGTTTTGTGAAATGTCGCTTGATTCATCGTACACTCTCCTAAATAAGTTTTGTGTGTTATTGACAGCAGCTATTTTACCCTGCGGCGCAAAAAGCCATGCGAGGTAACAGTCCTGCAACGATTCCTATTTTTTAATGTTAGCCAAATCGAAGAATTATTATATTTTCTGAGTATGAATAATGCAAGAATTTCTCACGAAAAAACGATGGACGCGAATTATCTGCCTTAAATTCGGAAATACCAGCTACTTATGATACGGATTAAAATAAGTATATGCGCTTCATCAAACAAAGCCCCGATGTGAGGTAAGTTGCTTACTCACGGCCTTTCGGTACCCAGTGATGGTGATGCTGCCGTCCGGATGGACTTCGGAAATTGCATAGGAATTGTTTTCAGCGTCTGGGCCTTCAACCAGCGCCTTCAACGTATAGTAGTGAATTCCCGCAATGTTTCTGTAGCTCCCTGAATGATGATGGCCCTGGAAAACAGCAAGCACTTTGCCGGATGCTTGCAAAATCTGCCGGACATCGGCTGCATTGTTCACATAGACCGAACCGGTCCCATCGAGCAGTTGGTGAATGAAAACGATAACTGGGCCAGGCGCCGAAACGAGGTCTTGTTTGAGCCAATTCAGCTCTTCAGAAGGAATATTCGCATCAGTCCAATCAAAATTACCGTGATCATAGTCGGTACTATCAGCCTTGTAGTTGGCGTCGAGCACAACACAGCGCAGGGCGTTCAAGTCGAATGAGTAATAGCTGCGGCCGGAATCTATGTTCGTGTTCTCCACGCGGCTCAGAAACTGTATTTTCGCAATGCTATCCATATCATGATTGCCAAGGACGTGATAAGTCGGTCCATCATGCACTTGGAGCACTTTCTCGGCGACCTGAAGATACGAAAGAGTCCTTTGTTCAACTGGAGGTCCGTTCTGGTCCTTGAAATCACCGAGTTCGATGAGGAAGTCAACCCTTTCGGCGTTCATCAGTGCCACGCACTCGGTCAGCTTGTCTAAGGACTCGCGGTAGAAGCGCGTGCCTAAGGCATCGGCATCAGCATAATGGCAATCTGTAACAATGCCGAAACGCACCGTACT
>DAOVAK010000704.1 GCA_030671095.1 Deltaproteobacteria bacterium
ATTCTCTGGAAAGAACTTATTGCGTTCAAGATAATAGATGATCTGGGCATCCAGAAGCTTCCGCATCATCAAGGAGGCCTCCGAACCGTACGCCCGCATTTGATACGTGCGGTAAACGGGCAACGCTGTAGCAGACAAAGCGCCTACAATGGCTATGACCACCATGAGCTCCACCAAGGTAAAACCGGCACGTTCCCTCATTTAGGCCCCCTCACCCGGTGGAAGTTGATATTGAATGCCACCGGGGGTTATAATAATACGCATTTCCCCTGGCGTGGGATTGGCCAGAGTTAACCGATAACCGACTTCAGGATCCCTTTCATAGTACAACCCGATTAACTGCGTGGCCTGGCTATCTCCAAAGGAGAGATATTTTGGAATAAGATCGATGAGCTTATCAGGGTAATTATTCCCTTCGTAATGCGCATAGCGTTTGATGGCGCTGTCCACCAGGAAGAGAAGGACCCTGCTGTTTTGTGTAACATCGACGGTGCCGGTCGGGGGCTTTTCACCGCCAAAGAGGATGAATCCCCACATGGCCAGGATCAGGACACCGGCGGCGATCACAAAATAATGGAAAGCACCCAGTTTTACCTTTTTCTTTACTTTTTCCTCAGCAACCTTGTCACGCTTACCCTTTATGGTCGTACCAACCGCCGAAACAGAGGATAGCATGGCACATTGGAAACAGTAGAATTGGTCAGGCTTGGTCTCTTCCGCGCACTCGTCGCAAAGAGGAATGCCACAGCCCGCACAAAGGTGTTGGGCCCGCTTGTTAGGATGGTTTTTGCATTGCATCTGAAATGGGTCTCCTGGGTGGGGCCATCTCATTAAGGGATTCTTTTTCTTGAACCTATTATATTTATAGGAAAAATGGAAAATAGTCAAGGAGAGAATCCTGGGGGGTCCCAGGGTAAAATGGACCTTTTCCCTTTTGAGAAATCTAATATGATAATTGAAAACAACAATCAGACACTTTTTGCTGACTTGTCGCCCTCACTCAATATGGCGCCTGCCAAACCACATCACGTTCATCTCATGGGTATTTGTGGTGCCGGGATGGCCCCCCTGGCCGGCATTCTTAAGCAAAAAGGGTGTCTTGTCACGGGCTCGGATCAAAATGTTTATCCTCCCATGAGCAACTTTCTTGAAGGGCTAGCCATCCCTGTTCTTGAAGGGTATGATCCCAACAACTTAAATCCTGTTCCTGATCTGGTCATCGTGGGCAATGTGATCACAAAGCTCAATCCAGAGGCGATCGAGCTCTCCAGGTTGAACATTCCTTACCTGTCCATGCCCCAGGCGCTCACGCAATTCGCCATGAAGCATAAGAGATCCATTGTTGTGTGCGGAACCCATGGCAAGACCACCACCACGGCCCTCGCTACCTGGATCCTGGAGAAGGCGGGCATGCAGCCAAGTTTTATGGTTGGTGGAATACCCAACAATTTCGAGGGCAGTTTCCAGTTGGGGAATGGCCCATATTTCGTCATCGAGGGTGATGAATATGATACCGCCTTTTTCGATAAGGGTCCGAAATTCCTCCACTACAACCCATGGATCGCCATCCTCACCAGCATTGAATTTGATCATGCGGACATTTACCGTGACCTCCAACACGTGGTAGAGAGCTTCCGTAAGTTAATCGGCCTTATTCCACCCGACGGCTTACTCATTGCGAACGCAGATGATCCTATTATTAGGGATGAGTCGGTAAAGGCAAAATGCCCGGTCATCACATACGGTTTTAGTGAAGAAGCGGAATGGAAGGCCGTTGATCTTGGTTTTCAGGAAGAACAGACACGGCTTGAAATTCTGAAGCAAGGTAAGGAATACATGCCCCTTTTGACCCCCCTCTATGGAGAACATAACATCTCCAACCTTTTGGCCACTGTGGTCCTCTCTGATTTCTTGAAGATAGATCAACTAAATCTATCTGAAGCCATGAAAGGTTTTGGGGGGATCAAACGGAGACAAGAGATAAAAGGAGAAAAGAGAGGTGTGCTGGTGCTGGACGATTTCGCCCACCATCCCACGGCGGTGAGAAAAACCATCCGGGCCGTGAGAGAGAAATACAGGACTCGTCGCATTATCGCTGTCTTCGAGCCCAGATCCAACTCTAGCCGTCGGAACATTTTTCAGGATAGATACGTCTTGTCCTTTGATCAAGCAGACCTGGTACTGATACCG
>DAOVAK010000442.1 GCA_030671095.1 Deltaproteobacteria bacterium
CCCCCCTACCCCTTCTTAATGGACAGGGAAAATCGTACAGTAGTGCTCAAATGGGGATGACCGGATAGGCTCAAACATTTCAACGGTTTCCAGGAAGATATAACATCCCGCCAAAACGATTAAACGATACCGAATGATTGAATGGCAACAGGCTGTATGGGTGTTCTAGAGTCCTACATGGGAACAAAATTGTTTGCCTGGAAGTAATCCTCTTTCAGCATGTTTAGGGCCCCCTCAAAGGCGAGAAAGTGATCCCGCTCCCATTCAGCCAACTCATTGTAGAATTGTTTCGCTTCTTCGCTCTGGGCCTTTTGGGCACATGATCTATAAAAATTCACGGCATCCAACTCCAACTTCATGCCGATGGTCAAGGCGCTCACCTCAAAATGGCTGTCCTTGACCCTCTTCTTTATTTCCTCGCTGAAGATGGGATTTTCTGCATGTTTGTATCCCTTTTTCGTCAATTTTTTCGAAAAATCATAGTCCCCTTTTTCAAGCACAGACTGGTACTGGTGCCTGAGATAATTAAAATGGCCCATCTCTTCTTCCGCCATGCGCTTAAAGGTCTCTTTACCCATCGGGTCAGACGTGCTTTTAGCCGCATTTTTGTAGAACTCATGCCCAGTTAGCTCAGCCTCAATGGCTATCTTTAAGCCCTGTAAAATTTCTTCGGTCTGTTTATCCATTTCCCTCTCCTTTCTTTCACCCCCCACCCCGCCGCTCAGCTTAGGAGGCGGTCACGCCACATGGGATCAAGTTGTGTTGGCCGTCGTAGGTATATCTATATAGGTAATGCTATTTTGGATCCTCTTCAAGGTAGAAACGCCACTTGCAGAACAAATCCTCAGGATGGGGATCGGGTGGAGCAAAGAGGCATTCTACCTGAATGCGTTCGTCCACTTCCCGGGCAAAGCTGACAAACTCGCCCCTGTGCATTTCTCTGCACACAAATTCGTCCAAGCCCCTCCTCAATCGAGCCTCCTGCGTGGGACAAGAGGGCACAGAGATCTGGACCTGATCTTCCGATTCCTCGATCTGATAACTCACAAGGATGCACCAGGGAAAATACCTTAAGGCCTCCACAAACCCTTTCAGTCCTTTTTCCTGGATCTGAAATCGAGACATCAGGTCTTTGGCGGCCATCCCCCCAGCACGTCCCCAGACCTGTTCGTTGAGGCGTTCCGCTGTGGGCTGATCAAATTGCTCTGCCACGTAGATAAACCAGAAGGCATCAATCACCCGATAGTGCCAGAGAAGGAATTCAATATATTTTCGAAGTTCATGGGGTTCCATCTTTTCAAATATTCGTAGATCCATGGGTTCCTCCCCTCCCCAATCATTCACTATTTGACAATTTCTGGGTTATCCGTGTTCAAGAAACCTTTATCTTCTATCTTTAATGGGGACATAATCCCTCTCATTGAGACCCGTATAGATCTGCCTGGGTCGGTGCAGCTTCCAATTGGGATCATCCATGCTCTCTTTCCATTGGCTTATCCAGCCAGGCAAACGTCCGATAGCGAACATGACAGTGAACATGTTGAGAGGAATGCCAATGGCACGCAAAGCAATGCCCGTGTAAAAATCCACGTTTGGATAGAGGTTGTGATCTATAAAATAAGGATCTTTCAGGGCCACCTCCTCCAATTTTCTGGCAATATCCAAGAGAGGATCATGCCGCTTGAGCTTTTTCAGAACCTTGTCGCACATTTTCTTCATGATGATGGCCCTCGGATCGTAGGTCTTATAGACCCTGTGACCGAAACCCATGAGTCTGAAAGGATCATTTCTGTCCCTTGCTCGCGCTACGAAAGGATCCACATCACCACCGCTAGCCTCTATCTCGCTCAGCATCTCCACCACAGCCTGGTTGGCTCCCCCGTGCAGGGGACCCCAGAGTGCAGATATGCCGGCCGAAATGGCGGCATAGAGATTTACCCTCGCGCTTCCCACCAATCGGACAGCTGCGGTGGAGCAGTTCTGTTCGTGATCCGCATGGAGGATCCAGAATACATTTAAAGCCTCCACGAGATCGCCGTCAATTGTATAGGGACGGACTGGAGAGTCGAACATCATGTTTAGGAAGTTCGCAGCATAAGTGAGGTCATGCCTCGGGTACACGACCCTGTGACCCCTTGAGATCTTGTAAGACATGGCCGCCATTGTTCTCAGCTTGGAGAGGAGCCGGGTGAAAGTGACATTGATTTCCTCTTCTTCTGTTCTTTCACGCAGTTCAGGGTAGAAGGCACGCAAGGCATTGACCATGGAGGTAAGAATGCCCATGGGGTGAGCCCGACGAGGAAAGCTCTCAAAAAACTCACGCATATCCTCATGGACAAGAGAGTGGTCATTCAGCAAAATGGAGAACTGGGTCAGCTCCCTTCGGGTGGGGAGCTCACCATTGATCAATAGGTATGCCGTTTCCACAAAAGTGGAATGCTCCGCCAATTGATCCACCGGGATGCCTCTGTAGCGAAGGACCCCTTTTTCACCATTCATAAACGTGATGCTGCTCTGGCAGCTTCCCGTATTTGCATAGCCTGGGTCCAGTGTAATTAGACCGGTTTCCTGGCGCAGCTTTGAGATATCGATGGCTCTCTCGCCTTCTGTTCCCTCGATAATGGGCAGTTCGAAGGTGTTTCCATCTAGGACAAGTTTGGCTGTCTGCTCCATCACTTAAACCCTCCAAAAATATTAGGAAAGCTCAATTAACTAACATAAACGACAGCAATTAACCAGACTAAAAATTTGCCAGCCTCATTGGCTCTTTTTTGGGCTTTCAACCCTAATCTACAAGTTTGCCCTACTGGAATCCTCACAGTCTCCACCCCCAGAATTCCAGGAAGTCGGCAAAATTCCACATATCAGAGGAATTTCTGTTCCAGGGTTTGAGGCTCGTATAGAAAGGATTTTCAGTGATTTCAATGTCACCATAGACCTTGTCGGTACCCACAAAGAGATCCTGGCTGACCAGACTCAACAAGAGGGTTTCCCAGGGCTTGACCGAGCCCTTTACATGGCCTTTCAGCGGCCCCCGATCATGATAGAAGCTGGTCTTTTTCCCGTTTAAGGGAATCTCCCCCAGAGAGGCCATGGGGATCAATGGCGCTTTAAGAATTGATTTTTCGCTTCGTAAGATTAAACGGCATTGAATACCCAGTCCCTCTTAAATTCTCTGTATGTGTGTCGAAACGTTTTGTAATGTCTTACAACCCCCCCCTTCTGCGGGAGATCCCGTTTGCGGGGCTACGGAGGATGGAATGGCGGGCAGGTGGCGGGCAGGCAGCATCCAGGATAATTATCTGAGAGGAAAGTTGAAACAATACGGAGGAAGGAATTAATATGGAAGCTTTTCGGGTGGTCTCCTCTCCGGCACATATTCGTGTGGGATATTCTCGTCATTCCACTCTTGTGTCACATACAGGTTGCAATAGCAGCTTCCGTATTCCTTTACGTCCGGTTCCCTATATTCACAGGGACAGAAA
>DAOVAK010000580.1 GCA_030671095.1 Deltaproteobacteria bacterium
GTCATGGCAAGAGAGCCTCTGGAAGAAACCGTGCACAGAAGGCCTGGTTTTTGGCCCCTCCAGAGAACCCCGCTCAGCCCAACAAGAGTTTTTGCACGGCTGTTTCAAAAGGCTAAAATGTTACGTCATTTGGAATTTGGAGAAGCTCTTATGCCTCATAATCTCATAATAACCGGTGTGGGTGGTCAAGGAAACGTGCTCGCCTCACAGATCGTTGGCAGGGCGGCCGTGGATCGGGAATTCAGGGTAACCATCGGAGAAACCTTTGGTCTCTCCCAACGGGGCGGCCCGGTCATGAGTCACATACGCCTCTCCAAGGAGAGAAATTACGGTCCTCTTATTCCCCCCAACATGGCCCATTTCATCATTGGCCTTGAACCCCTCGAGACCATAAGAATCCTGCTGGAATATGGGAACGAAGAGACCATTTTTATTGTGAACTCCAGGCCCATTTATCCTCTGAATGTCATTGCCGGAGATGTGGAATACCCTGACCTGGAGAAAATCAGGTCTCTGATCTCCGAATCAGGGGGTAAGCTCTATTGGCTTGATGCGACGGAGATGGCTGTAAAACTGGGTGATCCCATTCTCCTCAATATGATCATGCTGGGGGCCCTGTGTGGACTTTCACCTTTCCCTCTTGAGATCAAGGATTTCAAGAGCGCGCTAAAACAGGTGTTCGCCACATCGAGGTTGGAAATAAATTATACGGCCTTAGATATGGGGGTAAAACTCATCACCGAATATGAAAATTGATCTTCACATACATTCTAAAAACTGTTCCGATGGTCGAATGACCCTGGAGGAGATATTTGAAGAGGCGAGCCGCAGGCATGTTGATGTCATCTCCATTACCGATCATGACTCCATCGACTGTCAAGAACCCGCAAAGATCCTGGCTGACCAATACCAGATCCGTTATGTTTACGGATTAGAACTGAACGTCAGTTTTTCCCATCCTGGATACAGGAATTCCAAACCCATATCCCTTGATTTTCTCGCCTATCAGTATGACATCCATCACCCGCCTCTCGCGGAGAAGTTGTCTGAATTGAGAGAATATCGAAGAAGAAGGGGGGAGCAGATCCTTGAAAAGATCAATCAGGAGCTTTCGAAGGAAAATTTGGGGGAATTCACGCATAGGGACCTGGAAGAGATCCGGAACTCCGTGGATGGTGCATTTGGAAGACCCCACATAGCAAACTACATGGTAAAAAAAGGTATCGTGGGGAATAAGCAGGAGGCCTTTGATCAGTACTTGGTTAAATGCAACGTACCCAAAATGCCCCTTTCCCTGTCCGAGGCCTCTCGTCTCGTGAAGGGGGCGGGTGGAAAGTTTATGCTCGCCCATCCAAACGATCCGAATGGGACTTCCCTTGTCTCTTTCACGACTTCACTGGATGAACAGCACAAGGTAATCAGAGATAGCATGTTGCCCCACATAGACGGTATAGAGTGTTGGCATCCCAGGCATGACCAGGAGACCGTAAAGTCATACCTCGCGTTTGCGGAAAGTGAGGGTTTGATGGTCACGGGCGGATCTGATTGCCATCAACAACCCCTCGTCCTGGGCACTGTCCCGGTGCCATCCCATGTGGCAGAGCAGTTTGGGTCGGAATAGGCGCTGAAAATGACGAGATTGCTTCGTCCCGCACTCAGCGTCACTGTATGCGGGACTCGCAAAGACGAGTTTCTTTTGACTAATGACCAATGACCAGTGACCCCAGTGAAATAGTGCCGCTAAAGTGGGCCCCCACTGGAATCGGATGACGCATTCCACGGAGTAGGAATTTCACGGGGCAAGCAAATGACAAATAGGCCTTCCATGATTCAGGATCTTTTGAATCCGGTCTCCCTTCCAGATAAGACGGATAGCGTAACCCTCATTCAAACCCATATCTCCATGGTGTTTGTGGGAGATGAATTCGTCTACAAGGTCAAGAAGCCGGTGGATTTTGGATTCTTGGACTTCACAACCCTGGAAAAGAGAAAACACTACTGTGAGCAGGAGGTGAGGCTCAACCAGCGATTGGCTCAGGACACATATATTGGCGTCCTGCCGATCACTTATGACGGCAATCGTTTCACAATTGGGCAAGGGGAGGGCGAGATTGTCGAATATGCGGTCAAGATGAAGAAGATCCCGGAAGACCTGCTGATGAAGTCTCTATTCAGGCGCGGTGAACTGGGCGAAGAGCATCTCAAGGAGATCGCCCATGTTCTTGCCAAATTTCATCTCAATGCTGAGCGTTCCCCTGAGATCGATAAATTTGGTGAACCAGAAGTCTTTAGAATTAACACGAATGAAAACTTCGAGCAGACCGCGAAGTATATGGATACGACCATTGCATCGGAGGATTTCCACACCCTCCGTAAGTGGACAGACGATTTTTACAGGCAAAAGGGGGACCTTTTCCAGGAGCGAATAATGTCCGAAAAGATAAGGGACGGTCATGGAGATCTCCATATGGAACATGTTTGCCTCACCGAGAAGCTCTCCATCATCGACTGCATTGAATTCAATGATCGATTCCGTTACGGCGACACGCTCGTGGATATAGCCTTTCTTCTTATGGACCTGGAATATCATGGCGGTGAGGATTTTGCCCATCAATTGTGGCGCTTCTATGGGCAAGAGACGGGTGATACGGGGATGGATACCCTGCTCAGCTTTTATAAGGTCTATCGTGCCTATGTTCGGGGAAAGGTAAACAGTTTCCAGCTTGATGACGAGCATATCGGCGCTGATGAGAAAAAGAGAGC
>DAOVAK010000068.1 GCA_030671095.1 Deltaproteobacteria bacterium
CGGCGTCAACTGGGAGTCTCCAGATGCAAAACCAGATCAAACGTTAAATATCCGCCACATAATTCTGCCGATCAGATAGTGTCATGGGATGCAGAGAGTATTACCTGATACAAGGGAAAGGAGTTAACAATGAGAATGAGAAAGTATCTTGTTTTGTTCGGTATTGTTTTAATGGGAGCTTTGCTGTTTTCGTGTAAAGATACCAAATCGCAGGCTATAGATTACAACGATAAAATTGTTGGTCTCCAATCTAAAATTGGAAAAAGCATGATTGAGTTTTCACGAACCTTTGCCTCTAACAATATAACATTGATGGAAAAAAAGTATACCGAACTGCTGGCTTCAATCGACTTCGCGATCAGCAGGGCAGAGGCCATGGAACCTTTTAACGGAAGCAGTGCGTTTCGGGATACGGCCATTAAACTTTTTGAATTTTACCAGGATATCAGCGAAAACGAGTATGATGAAATCCTCGATATTTTCAATCAAGATGAAATCACGCAGGCTGATGCGGAAAGAATTGAAGAGCTTGCCGAGGGCATAAGCGAGCGGGAAGAGGAGCTTGACTACGAATTTGCGACCGTACAGAAGGCTTTCGCACAGAAACATGGCATACTACTCAGGGATAACAAACTTCAACGTCAGATCGATAGGATCTAGCTTCCCCTTTCTCTAAGGGCGTTATCTCTGTCTAGAAGGCTGTTCAGCATGGGCGAGTTCTGACCAGACACTGGACCACTTCGTCACCCTTACCCAATCTTTTCTTCTTTCATTTACCGATCTTCGTTCTTTCCCACGCCTTCTTTCGTCACCTCCGTTACGAAAGTATCCCCGATTGACTATTCTGCGTCGATCTTCACCGGAGCGTCTGTCAAATGGTAAGCGAATCCTTACCGTCATTTCAAATCTCCTGAGTGCAAATCAAATGAAATGGCCTCCCGAAATGCCGTAAATATTTACGCACATACGAGAGGCCGTTTTAAGTGCCACCTTAACCCCCTTTTTGGCTTAAACCGCTGAAAGCTTTCGCCCTCATTGGGTTATTTTATACTGTTGAGATTTGGCAGCACTTAATTGGGCATCTCCAATGCCCAGAAGAAGAGATTATGGCTATTTGCTACAGAGCAAAGGTTATGCCAAATGGGAGCACAGAGAACTTCATATTGATTTCAAACACTTAGGCTAGCCTCCATCAGGATTAATCCAGAAAAAAGGAAATTGAATACCTAAAGATAAGAAATTAGATTCCACTTATTGGCATGAGTTTACACAGGAAGGACGTTTATTGATAAATCAGTTGATATTATAGTATTAAGATTGATTAACTCGTAAAAAGTCAAAAATGGGACGGCAAAGTAAAAAGCTCCAAATGCAAGGCTTGCGAATCTTGAGGAATGAGGCGTACTTACAGTACGCCGCAATGATTTACCCTGTTAGATAATGACGGCCGGAACCCCTCCAAGCTGTAGGTTGTGGTATCACCTAATTGATATCCCCAATAGCCGTTAGTACGTATCTAACAGGGCGAGGATGAAGCGTAACGCAGCAGTTGGACTTTTTACGAAGCCGTCAAGATTATATTAAGGCCGTTCGAGAATTGGGGATAAAACGAGATGCTGATTTATACGTGGACATCACCCTATTTGGGAACTTCGCAGCACATATGGACTTTCTGAGTTTATACGAAAAATGCCAACTATGCCCGAGAGGGTGCGGCGTGAACCGATTGAAAGAGGGGAAAACTGCCCACTCGGGGTTCTGCAGGGAGAGCCAGCAACTTCGTGTGGCCTACGTGGGGCCCCATTTCGGCGAAGAACCGGCCATTACAGGTCAAAATGGGTCAGGAACCATCTTTTTTACAGGATGTTCTCTGCAGTGTTCCTACTGTCAGAATTATCAGATCTCGAGGGATGGCCTCGGAAATTCCATGGACATGGACGAGCTGTTTCGCGTGGTGATGGAGATGATAGTGAAGAACCAGGTGCACAATGTCAATCTCGTCACCCCCGATCATTTTTTCCCCCACGCCTTCCAGCTGGTCTCCCTTCTCCGGCGCAGCGGATTCAATCTCCCGGTGGTCTATAACCTCTCCGGCTACCAATCTCTCGCCGTGTTGAAAATTGCAGGGGAATTTGCGGATATATACCTACCCGATTTCAAATATGCGGAAACAGCCCTTTCCATGAGACTCTCAAAATGCGAGGACTACCCCACGCTGGCCCTTGAGGCCATTGTGGAGATGGTCAGACAGAAGGGATTGCTCGATGTCTTTGATAACGGTTCTGAATTGGCAGAGAAAGGGGTCCTTGTCAGGCACCTCATACTCCCGGGCCAGATTGAGAATTCCTTGAATGCCTTGACTACCCTCTTTTTGGAATTTGGAGGCCGTCTGCCACTCAGCCTCATGTGCCAATACCACCCAGCTCTCCCCCAGCGGCATGGGGAACTTAATCGCTCCATCACCCAAGAAGAGTTTGATAGGGTCTATTCTCACGCTATGGATCTGGGCTTTGAAAATCTATACGTTCAATCTCCCGGTCAAAACTCTCCTGACCGATCCGAGCACTCCCCTTTCTTGCCCGATTTCCGCCAACAACAGCCCTTTTCAAGGCAAAGCCCTGACTTTTGACATGAGAAATGGAGATTGCCAAAGATCCTTCAGTCTGCTAATTTGACAAATCATCGCAATATCAAGAGGTTGTTTCTAACTTTACAAATTTGTTTCCGGGTCGTGAGGACATCTATAAAGTGAATAGTGATGAACTCGTAAAAAGTCAAAAATGGGACGGCAAAGTAAAAAGCTCCAAATGCAAGGCTTGCGAATCTTGAGAAGTGAGGCGTACTTACAGTACGCCGCAATGATTTACCCTGTTAGATAATGACGACCGGAACCCCTCCAAGCTGTAGGTTGTGATATCATCTAATTGATATCCCCAATAGCTGTTAGTACGTATCTAACAGGGCGGGGATGAAGCGTAACGCAGCCCTTCGGCTTTGCTCAGGGCCGTGAGCATGTCGAACGGCAGTTGGACTTTTTACGAAGCCGTCAATTTTATTAATCAAACATAGCGATAAACATTCCTGCTGCAGCGGCCGATCCTATAACACCTGCCAGGTTTGGGCCCATG
The DNA here is from genome assembly GCA_030671095.1 of Deltaproteobacteria bacterium. The sequence continues at coordinate 3,129 of DAOVAK010000068.1, forward strand.
GCATGCATCAGGAGATGATTGGTCTTGTCATACTTCAGCCCTTGCACCTGCGAGACACGTGCCGCCATCGGAACTGCCGAGACGCCGGCAGAACCGATAAGGGGATTGATCTTTTCTTTTAAAAATAGATTCATCACCTTCACGGTGAGTATCCCTCCCACCGTGCAGACCCCAAAATCGACGAGGCCCAGGCCAAAGATGAACAGGGGTTTCCAGCTAAGAAATTTCTCTGCATGCATGGTCGCCCCCACAGAGAGTCCGAGGAATATGGTCACTATATTCATGAGGGACCCCTGCGAGGTTTCTGTCAGCCTGTCAACCACACCGCTCTCTTTCATTAGATTGCCCAGCATAAACATCCCCATCAACGGAATGACCGATGGAACGAGAAGGGCTATGATGCCGGCGGTCACGAGAGGGAAAAGGATCTTTTCCTGCCTGGATACCGGCCTGAGCTGCCTCATGCGGATCTTTCTCTCTTCATCAGAGGTCATCAATCTCATAATGAACGGCTGTATCAGGGGCACCATAGCCATATAGGAATAGGCAGCAAGGGCATTCGGGCCCAGCAATTGAGGCGCGAGATGCTGTGTCAGATAGACCGTGGTCGGGCCGTCAGCGCCACCAATGATACCGACGGATGCGGCTTCCTTCAGGGTAAAACCGGCAAGGACCGTGCCAGTGAAAGTAATAAAAACCCCCAACTGAGCTCCTGCCCCGATGAGCAAGGTTTTTGGATTGGCTATCAAGGGCCCGAAATCTGTCATGGCGCCCAGGCCTAGGAAAATGATACATGGGATGAGCTCCCATTCCAGCCCATAGTGATAAAAAATCTGTAGCAGTTGGGCGTGTCCATGGGAATAGCCCATCAAGGGAACAAGGGGAAAATTGACGATAAAGATTCCAAATCCAATGGGAAGAAGGAGCAGGGGTTCATATTTCTTGGCAATGGCAAGATACATGAATAAAGATCCAACCCCCCACATGATCACCAGCTTCCACTGGAAATTAAACACGCCAGTTGTGTGGAATATCCCGTAAAGCATATCCATGATTTCATTAAGCGTCATAGTAGAAGACTCCCGTTCTCGCTTTCTGCTGGCACAAAAGGCCTTCACCTGTGTAGTTATATTGCAGCTACACCATGTAGTAATTCCTTGTCAAGGAATAATCCTTTGGTAACGTTCAAAAGTGTTGGCACAATCTTTTGAACCACCAAGTTTTAGTAGGATAGTCGATTCTCCGGCAATGCCAATCTCCTCCCTCCGGCTTCCGGCTCGTAGAGCCTACAGCTCGGAGAGGCCGTAGGCCCTACGGGCCGGAGGCAAGGTGATATCTATTTTGCTCCTTGCCGGTGGTCTGATCTTTGAGACTTTGAGAAAGATTTCCTAAGTAATAACGGGACATTCTGCGATTAGTTAATGGGCGTACCCGCCCGCCTCGCCTGAGCCCCGCTCCCAGCGGGACGATGGCGGGCAGGAAGCCTCAAAGATCAGACCACTGTGGAGTTTGGGTGGAATTTTTTCTGAGATATCACTTTTCGGAGACCGGCATTGCCTCCGACTAGACAACAGCAAATGCCAACACTTTTGAACGTTAACAAGCGATTAGAGGTGGAACTAAGCGCTGAAAAAAGACTTCCCATGTAAGCAGATTTTTCATATTGTAAGATCGGCGGGAGGTATGATACGGTAAATGTCCAGCAGCATCAAGTCCATTTTGAAATAAATCTGGACTCAGGTGTCTCCTAACCCATCAATCAAAAACATAAACCCTTTGGCAGAGCGTCCATTCCAAATTTCGTAGGTGGTTTCAACGTCTTTATCTGTCCTCACAATTAGAATAATCGCATTGAGCAGATAGCCTTGTCCTTTCCAAATTCGGAGAAAGGATAACCCGGGTCGGAGGCTCCCAAAGGATTCCGTTTGGTGAAAGAGAACCCGCTTGATTTCTGTCGGAATCCGACCAGGTCTCTTGCTGAAAAAAGAGATTTTCTCTCGCATTCCCGCACCAGCGGGATAGAAAAGGCGATGCATTATGCAGATGGTGAAACAGGACTACTGGAGAAATAGATGCGAAAAGCTGAAAGCTGAGAACCAGCTCCTCAGGGAGAAACTGGCCGCCCTTAGAAAGGAGACCCGGGATCTCCAGAAGGTGATAAAAAACAACACCAAGTTGTTCCATTCAATTCCTGCAGGAATTCTCCTTGTGCAGCAGGGAATAATTGTTGACATCAACAGGGGTGCCCTACACCACCTGGGGTATGCGCCCGAGGAGGTTGTAGGTCGCAACTTTCTGAATTTTGTGCATCCGGAAGTGAAGAAGTATATGAAGGATCTCCACAATAAACGGATTTCCGGGAAGAGAGTTCCGTCCCAATACGAGACAGACCTGGTCACAAAAGATGGAGTGAGGATGTCTTGTGAGGTAAGAGTCAAACGGATCAGGTTTAACGGTCGAAGGGCCTTTCTCGTAAACCTGACCCTGCTTGAAAGAAGGAAAAAAAGAGAACGAGATCACATTCAATTCAAAAAGAAGGAAGCCCTCATGACCATGGCTTCGGGCCTACATCGAAAGTTGAACCATGATCTTAAGGGGATAAGTGAGAACCTCCAGCTGGTCAAGGGGATCAGGGACTCTGAAAATGGAACCCTCATGAAGGGACTGGAAAATATCGAATCTGCTTCAAAGGAAATCATCAATACCACCAGGGTCCTGGAGAGCCTTGCGGCTACAAAGCGCCATCCCTCAGATGATGTTCTTCTCGATCTGAGAAAAGTGGTGAAGAAGGCCATTTCACTGACCAATCCGATTTTGAAAGATTTGGGTGAGAGGGGGAAACAAAAGATCAATCTGAAGACCTACTTAAGGTCTGTGTCTCCCATTGAAGGAGATCCAGAGGAGATTCGCGACCTGGTTATCCACTTGATTCTGAATGCCGTTGAGGCCATGCCCCGTGGAGGGGATCTCTATTTGACGACAGAGGAAAATGCGGGGTATGCCCATATTTATATTCAGGATAGTGGTGTAGGAATTCCTGCTACCATTAAAGATCGCATATGGGATCCCTTTTACAGCACCAAAGGGAAAGACGGCCTTGGCCTGGGACTGAGCCTATCTCATGCTGTTGTCAAAAGGCATAAGGGGGAAATGGAGGTCTCGTCCCAGAAGGATCATGGCACCACCTTTACCGTAAGGTTACCCATCGCGAAAAAAGACCCAAGAGCAAAGTCCCGGTCTGCAAAAAGGAAGATAAAGAATGCCCAGATCTTAATGATTAGAGATGAAGACATTGCCAGTGAACTCCTCTCACAGGTCCTTGTGAGCAGGGGACACAAGGTGGTGATGGTAAGCAGCGGTTCAGAAGGTCTGCAGAAGCTTAGAAAGAAGAAATTCGATCTTGTCCTGGCAGATTCAGCAGCAGCGGATATGGGGAGAGCGGCTCTTATCCAAAAGATGAAAAAAGTGAAAAAAGAGCTGTCTTTCGTGCTGATGAAAGGGCAGACGGTGGGAGAAGAACCTGAGGCTACCAGGAAATCGGCTTTTGATCTGATCATCAGAAAGCCCTTAGATATGGACAAGGTGGTGGGGCAGGTTGAGGATCTGTTAAGGCGTAAAGGCAGGGGATAAGATGATGGATTCCCCTAGGACACCCCTCGCCGATAGGATGCGGCCCAAAAGGATCGAGGATATGGCGGGACAAGATCATCTTCTTGGTCCCAAGTCCGTTCTGAAAAGGGCCCTAAGCTCGGGTCATATTTTTTCTGCCATTTTTTGGGGGCCTCCCGGATCCGGCAAGACGACTCTGGCCAAACTCATCGCAGACTATTCTCAAAACCCTTTTCATTCCTTCTCAGCAGTCACCTCTGGTGTCAAAGAACTGAGGCAGGTCATGGATGGCGCCAAAAAGACGTACCGCCTCTACGGAAAGCCGACCATACTCTTTGTGGATGAAATCCACCGATTCAATAAGGCCCAGCAGGACGCTTTTCTGCCCCATGTGGAGAGTGGTCTTATTATTCTTGTAGGGGCCACCACGCAAAATCCTTCCTTTGAGATTATACCCCCGCTTCTCTCTAGGGCCAGAGTCATGATCCTTCACCCCCTGGAAAGGGAAGACCTTAAGGCCATTTTACACCGTGCCATCAAAGATGAAGAGCAGGGGCTGGGAGGATTGGAAATTGATATTCTCCCAGAGGCCCTGGAACACATCATTGATCTGTCCTCAGGTGATGCCCGTGTGGCCCTCAATAATTTGGAAATGGCCGTCAACCACATCATGGCAGATGATAAGAAAGGAAGCGTTCTGGACCTGCCGATCGTTGAGGAGGCCCTTACCAGAAAGGCACTCCCCTATGATAAGGATGGCGAGGAGCATTATAACCTGATCTCTGCATTCCACAAGAGCCTCCGGGGAGGTGATACCCAGGCATCCGTTTACTGGCTTTATCGAATGCTTCTGGCCGGAGAAGATCCCCTCTTCATCGGCAGGAGGATGATTCGATTTGCCTCGGAAGATATTGGCCTGGCCGATCCCAATGCCCTCCAGGTGGCCCTTGCTGCATTTGAGGCCTGGCAAAAGGTAGGGCCTCCAGAGGCAGAAATCGCCCTGGCCGAGGCCGCTGTTTATCTGGCCTCCGCCCCAAAAAGCAATGCCTTGTATCTGGCAGAAAAGGCCGTGAAAAAGGAGATCGAAAATTCAGGGCCGCAACCGGTTCCACTCCATATCAGAAACGCCCCCACCAGGCTCATGAAAAATCTAGGCTATGGCCAGGGATACCTCTATCCCCATGACCATACCGGTGGATGGGTAGGACAGCAATACCTGCCAGATAAGATAAAGAGTCGTATCTTTTACAGGCCAACAGAGAGAGGGTTTGAGGAGGAAATCAGGAAAAGAATAAGCGAGCGGAGAAAGAAATAGTCCTAATATTCTTCCTACCTATCCTTAATCTCTTTGACGCGTTTTACGATTAGCCGGCCCGCCTCTTCAATTTGTTCCATATCATTGGTTCTGCCCACAGTTAGTCTGAGGGCCCCCATGCCCACTTCGGGGGAAACGCCCATGGCGGAGAGAACATGGGAAAGCTCCACAGACCGATCATGGCAGGCAGCGCCTGTGGATGCATAAAGGGTTGGCAGTCCATCAAGGATCTTATCCCCCTCAATATGGGGCACAGAGACATTCAACGTATTGGGGAGCCTCCTCTCAGGATGCCCATTGAGAACAAGGTCCTCTAAACCACTGAACAGGAGCGTCTGCAATCGGTCCCTCATGAGCTTCATGTTTTTCATATCCTCTTGGAGTCTTTCTCTCGCTACCTGACAGGCAACACCAAGGCCTACGGAGAGAATGACATTCTCCGTGCCGGGCCTCTTGCCCCCTTCCTGTCCCGCCCCATGGATAAGGGGGGTGAGGTTTTGACCCTCCCTAATGAACAAGGCCCCCACACCCTTCGGCGCATAGAGTTTGTGTCCCGCCACACTCAAGAAGTCCACGCCCAGTTCGTTCACATCCACAGGTATCTTGCCTATGGCCTGGGCAGCGTCGCTATGAAGAGGTATTCCGTGTTCCCGGGCTATTTGGGAAATATCCTTGATGGGCTGCAAAGTCCCTGTCTCATTGTTGGCCGTCATAATGGAGATGAGCGAGGTGTTGGGTTTGATGGCACGTCGAACCTCCTCTGGATCCACAAGCCCGAAAGTGTCCACTGGAAGCACAGTCACACTGACCCCTAGCTCCTCAAGAAATAGGGCAGGGTTTATGATGGCTGGATGCTCCACAGCAGAGGTGATGATGTGGAAATTTTCTGGATTTCTCAAATCGACGATTCCTTTCAGCACCATATTATTGGATTCACTGCCCCCCGAAGTGAAGACAACTTCGGGGCTTGTGCAGCCGAGGAGCATGGCCACCTGTTCCCGACATTGCTCAAGTCTTTCTTCGGCCCTTGTTCCCAGAGGATAGGGACTGGAAGGATTGCCAAACTCTTCCTGCATGAAAGGCATCATGGCCTTGGCCGCGCCCGGGTCTACGGGCGTGGTGGCATTGTGGTCAAGGTAGATAAAGGAGCGAGACTGGGATCTCATAAGAGCCCTCCTATCAAGGCATTGGATTTGAAGCTCCCTGCGCATTTTCACCCGGGAACTTTGTAGGGCGGTAACATTTTAGCCCTTTGAAACAGCCGTGCAAAAACTCTTGGCGGGCTGAGCGGGGTTCTCTGGAGGGGCCAAAAACCTTCCTAAAATTTTTCTCTCGGAAAATTTTAGATAACGCCCCCGGTCCCCGGGGGCTTCTAAGCCTCCCGAG
>DAOVAK010000688.1 GCA_030671095.1 Deltaproteobacteria bacterium
GGTACTATTTACATCAGACAGGAGCTGAATTTTCTCGCCCCTGTTTACATCAACGACACCGTAACGGCATCTGTGGAGGTCCTTGAGGTGGATACCGAAAAGAACCGCGTTTTGTTGAAGACCCTGTGCAAAAACCAGGAAGAAAAGCTCCTGATTGAAGGACAAGCTTTAGTGTCACCACCCAAAAAATAGAATGGGTCTGGGCCAGGGATTTTTATGAATTCCAAGAGCTCGCCCGGAGCCGGTGGTGAGGAAAGGGATCCCACTCAAGCATTTAGGCTCTAACTCATATGAGGAGCATAGAATAATGTCCGAAAAATTCGTTAGCGAAAGGAATTTGAAGTTCCTGCTTCATGAGGTTTTTGTGACGATAAGGCTTGTTCGTTAGACCTAGAATGGAGGGATTGAATTATGCTTTTGCCGAAGTTTGAGTTTCATGAGCCCAGTAAGCTTGCTGAAGCCTGTGAGATCATGGGTGACCTCAAAAATGAGGGGCATCCCTTAGCAGGGGGAACGGATCTCCTCGTCAACATGAAGAAGAAGCTCGTTGCTCCGGCACATCTGGTTTCCCTTGCCAGGATCGAAGAATTAAAGGGACTAGAAGCCTCCAATGGCGTCTTAAAGATCGGTGCCTGTGTCACGGCCGCTGAGCTAACCGAATCTGAACTGATCAGGGGCTCGTTTGGCGCTTTAGCAGCGGGCGCAGCGAGCCTGGGATCTCCTTTAATCCGAAATATGGCCACTATTGGAGGAAATCTGGTAACAGCCAGGCCGGCTGCCGATCTTCCCCCCGCCCTCATGGCCTATGGGGCAGAGGTCGTCTTGAGAAGGAGTTCCGGCGATAGATCGGTTCCTGTGGAGGATTTTTTCAAGGGGCCCGGCGAGACCCTTTTAGGGCCGGATGAGATTCTCACCCAAGTCCTCCTAAGAAAACCACAACCTGCTTCTGGAGCTGCATATATCAAGCTGGGCCTGAGAAAAACCCTTGAAATCCCTCTGGTCAGTGTTGCGGTCTATATTGGGTTGGACAGCCAAGATGGCTCCATTAAGACAGCCCGAGTCGTTCTAGGGGCAGTAGCACCTACACCCATAAGAGCACCCTCTGCGGAGAAGGTACTTCTTGGAGAAAAACCTTCTGACGCGTTGTTCGAGAGTGCGGGAAATGAAGCTGCAAATAACAGCAGACCTATTGATGATTTCAGGGGGTCGGCAGAATACAGAAGGGATATGGTAAAGGTCTTGACTCGTAGGGCCTTGAGCAAGGCCTATCATGCCGCACAGGAGAGTTGAGTAGTATCGTTCAAAAGTGTTTGCATGAACCATAGTGAGTAGTCGTTCACGTTCTAGAGGAGGTCATGGCTGTTTTTGAAAGGCGATATCTCAAAAAAATTCCACCGGGTTTTGCAGTGGCCAAATATGTGGGGTTTACACCTCGGAAGCCCTCGCAGTCTCCCTCTAGTTCATCCAAACCCCATATATTTGACCACATCCCTTGAGGCCAATAGATAGCGCCTTGAGAAAATGGGCATGGCCGGATAGAGATAAGTGTGTACAGGTTCTCTAACCAATCTACCATTGAGTAAACACTTTTGAACGATGCTAATTGAGCAGAAAGCATTCAAAGAGATTCATGCTTTTGTAATTATCCTCAGGATTGAGTTTATTACTAACGTTCAAAACTTGCGGCAAGGTTTTGATTTTCAATAAACTGTCAGATAGGCCAATTCCCTCAAGGCGCTATCCATCCTGTTATGATGAGGTGGCCAATCTTTGAGGGTTTAAGAAACATCTCGTTAGCTCTATGAATTCTCGGGAGTATACCCTCAAAGATTTGGCCACTGCCGACATAGGTGGAATTCCTCTAGGATATCGCCTTTCAGAAACAGGCCCATCTGCTCTAAAAAGGATATCAAACAATTGTCGCTTTATGTTCAGCAATTCATAGAGCCTCAACTTTTGAACGTTACCAATTTATTAACCCCGGTTTCGGAGGATAATAGGGAAAGGAGATCGGAATGAAGAAACTCATCAGCTTGAACATAAATGGAAAGGATCATGAGTTGGCAGTAAGCCCCAATCAAACCCTCGCTGACGTCATCCGGTATGAGATCGGGCTCACCGGGACGAAAAAGGGTTGTGAGGTTGGGGAGTGCGGAGCATGTACAGTGATTATGGATGGAAAGCCGGTCAGTTCTTGCCTTGTACTAGCTGTCCAGGCCAACGGCAGGACCATTTTGACCATTGAAGGCATGGAAAC
>DAOVAK010000822.1 GCA_030671095.1 Deltaproteobacteria bacterium
AGGAATTATCGGTTGATATTTGAGATTGCTTTCATTATATTGTTATGCAAAAAAGAGGTAACTTCTCAATAAGTTCGGGCTTTAAAATATGTTGCCAAAATCACTTTCCTGTAAAATTTACCCCAACTTATTGAGGATTTATTTTCGATTTGTTGATTTCGCTAGACAAGAAATCGGTATCGTTCATGTGGCCGTCCCCTAGACCAGCACATATCGCCCGCCTGCCTGCCGCTTGCCCGCCAGACTTATGGCGGGCAGGTTTGTTGAGATAATTGACCTGCCCGCTCGTGCCTTAACTTCCACTTGTTTCTTCAGCTATACTCTAAACATTGCCAATAATCCGTTCTTTGCATATATCACAGGTCTCGCATGGCAGGCGGGTAAAACCACGAACGGCAGCACGTGTTCGTCTGGCCTGCTCGTAGACATCTTTGAATTCTCCGGGCGATACGTATTCTTCAGAGGTTATTAGGTTCAAGGTTCACGGTTGGTTTTTTATCTTCCTACTGGACCATATTCATTGTTTTATAACCTTGAACCGTGAACCCTTGAACCGTGAACCTGAGTTACAATCGAATCAATAAAACCAATCAACCCAGATTTCACTCAAACCACATGATAAGGCCGGAGCCTTTGGAGAAGGCTGTGGTTTTAGGTTTTTGTGCGGCAAGAAAGAGGGTCGATCCCTCCATCTGTGTATCCACTAAACAGTAATCAATCTGTCTGGTTGTCCATGCTGGAGAAAGACTCGTGCCTTCTATCCGAAGGCGATCAGGTTGGACTTGGTATAGGCCGCAAGATTGGGCAGAAAGGCCACAAGGGGTATGTTCTTTATGACTAAAATCTCTCTGTTTCCGTCTCCGTCGATGTCGATTATTAGGAGCCTGCTGTTAAAGGGAACCAATGGTGGGTCTTCTCCGTAGCCAATCGCCTCCCCTATGTTCATGGCATTGTTGGTGCCCCCGATTTTTTTATCCCCCTTCCAGAGCACCTTACCCTGTTGGTCCCACACATAAAGCCTGGAATCCTCTCCGAGACCAAGCCATTCGTGATTTCCGTCGCTATCAAGGTCGTAGTGGGCCAGGGTATAAAACTGGGCGCCCCTGATGCCGGGAAGTTCCTCACCTTTGGTCAGTGAGCCTCCGCTGTCGTAACCCATAAGGTATGTCTTGCCACGAAAGAAATTAGTAACCGTGGAGTCCTGGAAGAGCAAAAGGGGTTTTCCTCCAGCCGGATCCTTTAGTGCCTGAAGGTGTCCTGTCTGACGATAGAGCCTCTTAAAGCCTCCATTCCATTCCAAAACAGTACATCGTGCCCTTTGACCACTAAGCCCTACCAGATAGATTTCTGCTTTCCCGTTGGCATCCACATCGCCGACACTCACCTTGAGGAATTCCTCGCCACCAGATGCCTTGAGGGTATCTCTCAGGGCAAAGGATGCCCCATGCCTCTGGTAGACACTGAGACTCTTGCGGCCAAGAACCACGAATTCAGCCATCCTGTCGCCATCCAGGTCTCCCAGATCAAATGCCATAACCGCCATATCTACTGAGATGGTACCGGTTGG
>DAOVAK010000272.1 GCA_030671095.1 Deltaproteobacteria bacterium
AGAGAAAATCAAGGCCTACGACGTTGTCGTTAGCGCTCCCACGGGCGCTGGGAAGACCTGGATAGCCTCACAGGCCACCCGGCATTACCTCTCCAACGGACTGCAGATATGGTATGCATCGCCTCTCAAGGCCCTTTCCAATGCCATCTATCAGGAGTTCAGCCATGAATTCGGATCCGATTACTGCGGCATACTAACAGGCGATCGCAAGGAGAATCCCGGTGCCCCGATCATCGTGGGAACGACGGAGATTCTCCGCAACCAACTCTACGATGCCATGCACGAGGGGAGCAGCATACAGGCTGATCTGGTCATCTTGGATGAAGCCCATTATTTGAGTGATCCTGACCGTGGCGTGGTATGGGAAGAGGTCCTCATCTATCTATCCTCCAGGGTGAGGCTCTTGCTCCTCTCGGCCACAGTATCCAACGCAGAGGAGATCGCCGCGTGGCTGGAGGAGAATCGAGGAACTCCAAGCCGGGTAGTCCGTTCACATGAGCGACCCGTGGCCTTGGAAATGCTCTTTCTCTTTCCTGACGGCCTCATTTCTTCCCTTGCCGGCAGGAAAGGACTCACTGCCAGGGTCAAGAAATTTGTTTCTTCCCGAACTGGGAGGAGAAAAAGAGGATCAGGAAAAATTAATTTTGGTGAAATCATCCGTTGTCTGCGGAGATTTGATCTCCTGCCGGCCATCTTTTTTCTTAAATCGAGAAAGGACTGCAATCAAGCCCTCCTTTCCTGCCCCCCTTTGGAAAAATCCAGGGAACTGGCAGAGGGCCTTAAACAGGAGGTAAGGGCATTTGTGCATGAATATCCTCACCTGGAGGGGCACAGACAGCTGGGGCCTCTGTTTAAGGCACTGGTGAGCTCGCACCATGCAGGGCAGCTCCCTTATTGGAAAGTGCTCATTGAGAAGCTGATGAATAAAGGCTATCTGGAGGCCATCTTTTCCACATCCACCGTTGCAGCGGGGGTAAATTTTCCTGCAAGAACCGTAGTTCTCGTCCAGAGTGACCGCTATGACGGCCATGAATTCACCAACCTTACCGCGACAGGTCTGCATCAGATGATAGGTCGGGCCGGGAGAAGGGGAAAGGATAATATCGGCTTCGCCCTCGTGGTGCCCGGCCTTCACCAGGATCCTCAGCTCATTTACGAATTGAGAGATTCACCCCCTGAACCCCTCACGAGTCAGATCCATATCAATTTTTCTATGACCTTGAATCTGCTCTTGTCGCATACACCTATGGAGGTGAAAGACCTGCTGGAACGTTCCTTCGCGGCCTTCCAGGAGAGGCGATCTGAGTCAAAGGTTCAGAGGCAGTGGGATGAAATGCTAAACGTCCTGAAGAAAGCGCTTCCTCGGGGGAAATGTGATACGGGTGACCCTTATGAGATTCTGGAAAATATTCGGGAACGGTTTGAAATACGGAGAGAAGCGAGCCACCTGAGGAAAGAGATCCGGAATGAGAGGCTAAGGAAAACCTACAAGGAATATCTGAAACCAGGGAGGCTTTTTCTTCACAAGAACAAGGGCGTTTATGTGGTGTTTCAGACCTTCATGGAGGATGGACAGTTGGTTTGCGCGGCCTACAATATTCAAAAAGTCGTTAGGAGGAGGAAACGTAGGATCCGGATGAGAAAGGTCCCCCTTAATAAAATTAAGGGACTATATGATTACAGGGTCAGCCTGACAGAGGGATATTCTGTGGAGCGGCTGCAAGCTCTTTTCGATGGCATAAGCCCAGCAGATCTGGAAATGTTGAATGTGGATGTTTCAAGGGGGGAGGGCGCAGATGAAGAGCTGGATCCTGTAAAGCATAGATTACGAGATCTTCCATGTGAGACTTGCGACCATATCAAAGAGTGCCATACGCGAAGGAACAAAGAGCTGAAAAAGATTTTGAAGAGATTCCGTTCACTCGCTTACCAGATCGAGGGGGAAAGGGGAGGCGTATGGGTGAGTTTCAAGAGGTATCTGAGGTTCTTGAAAGAGACTGGTTTTGTGGGTGAAATGGACCGACTCACCCCAGATGGTTACTGGGCCTCCAAGTTAAGATTGGACCATCCCCTGCTCATTGCCGAGGCCATAAGGAAAGGGGCGTTCAGCCAGGTCTCTCCTGAGGTGACGGCCGGGTGCATAGCGCCGTTTGTCTGGGACAGGGTCCAGGAAGTGGAGCTAAAGATAGAAAGCCCTGTTGGCCTGAAGGATTGTGAGGAGGCATTCGACAAAGTTCTTAATTCTATAGAACATATCAGAAGGTTGAAAGTGAAGAGGGGATTTGAAAATCCTCCTATTTTCTTTTGGCCAGCGGCAGCCCTCTATTTGTGGGCCAAAGGTGTCCCTTGGGAACAGTTGTTATCCATTATCCCGATAGATGAAGGTGATATGGCCTCACTCATTGCAAGGACGGCTGACCATCTCAGACAAGTGGCCAACCTGGAAGAGTCCCACCCTAGGCTTGTCTCAGTTGCCTACACAGCGATCGAGCAGATACTCCGCGAACCGGTATTTATATAATAGACCTTCATTCCCGTTGGGACTTCCCTACTCATTCCTGTCCTCTTGCGTTTCTTTTGGCAAGTCCTGCTTCTTTAGCTGGACAATTTAGCAAGCTGTTTGATATCATAAAGAGCTAAAGATGTATTGGTAATGGTAAACTGTCTTGAAATTGTCTCCACATAAGAACCGACCTCTTCATACCTGTATGTTTTTCAAATTCTTTAGCCGGAAGATTCTGATACAATCAAGTTAAACTTGAAATTCAAAGGAGGCCAAAGGCAAAAATCTTAAAATGACAATTACATATCCCATAGGCGGTGGAAAGGGAGGTAGTGGAAAGAGCTTCATAACCGCAAGCCTTGGTGTCTCCTTCGCAAAGCAAGGTAAGCGCGTGTTATTGATAGATCTAGATCTTGGTGGCTCCAATCTCCATTCCTTTTTGGGACTCAAGAACACCGAAATCGGGCTTAATGAATTTCTGAACAAAAGGTTTCAAGACCTTGAACAAGCAATTGTATCCACCTCGGTCCCAAATCTTTTTATCATCAGCTCTGCCGATTGCTCCATGGAGAGCGCCAACCCGTTTTACTTGCAGAAGCTGAAGATAATAAGAGCCATCCAAGGCCTTGCCTTTGATTATATTTTGTTAGACCTGGGAGCTGGCACCACTTTTAACACCTTAGATTTTTTTCTGACATCAAATGAAGGCATATTTGTAATCACGCCCGAACCCACCTCAATAGAAAACGCCTTTCGCTTCATCAAGTCAGTCTATTTCAGAAGAATTAAGCAAATGCTTAAGCAAAAGGAGTTCCAGAGGATTGTAAAGGAAGTTCTGGATGACTCTAGGATTGGGAGCATAAGGTGGCCCTCGGATATCATTGATATTTTGATCGAACAGGAACCAGAGAGGGGGGCGTTACTGGAAAACAAACTGGGGGAATATGGATTTAACATAATTCTAAACCAGTTCCGCAGAAAGTCAGATTCAAGCCTTGGTGGCAAAATTGAGAGAGTATGTAACAAACATTTCTATTCCAAATTTCAATTCTTGGGGAATGTGGGCTATGACGAGAGAGTGCATGATTCGATTCTCTCAAGAAATATATACATAAATACATACCCCTACACCGTGACGGCAACGGACTTGCAAAATGTGGCAGATAAAATATCAGGGAACGGGCAAACGCCTATATCAACCCATCAGGATTGTTATGAAGAAATTTGAAGATCTGAGTTTTTATGAAATCTTGGAAATTCCGGTGGGTGCGTCTTCCTATGAGATCAGAGAGGCCTATAAGGAAGCCCTGTCCATTTACAATGAAGACTCCCTGACCACCTATTCCCTCTTTACGGACGATGAAAGAGACAAAATCCGAGAAAATGTTGAAGAGGCATTTCTCACGTTAATTGATGAGGTTAAGAGAGCTGATTATGATAGGATGCTTGTGGATTCTGGAAAGCTGGATGAACAGATTCTCCATGGGAAGCAGCGAGGGAAACCAGCCCAGCTCTTTCCCGATAACAAGGTTACTTACTCAAATGCGGTTTCTAACATGGTGAGGAAGAAGATTGAAGAAAGGGATGTGGAAGATATCGCCAGCGAGATCCTATCTCAAGAACGGATTTGCGGAAGTGACCTGAAAAGGCTGAGAGAAGGGATTGGGATAAAGCAGGAAGAGGTCTTTGAAATCACAAGGATCACTGTCTCCGTTTTGGATGCGATAGAGAATGATCAAGTGGAAAGCCTCCCCCCCCTCATATATTTGAAGAATTTCTTAAAGCAATACGCAGAAATTCTTCAAGTGGATTCTGAAAAAATCGTTGAAGGTTATACGCGTCATATGGCCCACAGCCAAGATGAAACCTAGGGCGAGAAGAAGGGTCTGAGCAGAGGGCGACCCGAACAGCAAATCCGAACCCCACGGCTCACAAAGAGCGGTGGGGTTTATTTTCATATGGAAAACCCGGTCCTCTGGGCCGGGTCAGAATCCATTGGCTCTGCTTGCAAAGGATGTGTGATTCGGCCCTACCCATTTCTTAAGGCCATATCTATTTCGTGAGGGGGAAGCTCCCCAATATTTGGGGTTTAAACCGTTCAAAGGAGATTCCCAGGCGTTTGGTGGCGCAAACCCCAAATATTGGGTCGCGGCCATGTCCTGTGGAATTTTTTTTGAGATATGGCCTTTCGAAAAGGCTATGGCCTTCATCGTACACCCCGCTGGGGTGTGATCAAAGCCAGGTCCTCTGGGCCTGGCGTGTTTACGGTCAAATTTACGGGTGCTCAGCTTCCAATAGGCCAGGCTACCCATTGCAAGCCCGAGCCCCAAGCCGCTAGCCACAGTTAAGGCAAGAGATGCCTTGATATGATCTCCTTCATAATCTCCTGGGTCCCCCCGCCGATGGAGAGGAT
>DAOVAK010000827.1 GCA_030671095.1 Deltaproteobacteria bacterium
AATGCTCACGAAAAAGCATACGCCCAGGCTGTTCAGTACCGCGTGCAGTGCTTCATGATGTGCTACAAGTTCCGCCTTCCCTTCATAGGTGATCGGATCAACAACGGTCCTGACGCCGTATGCCTTTTCAACCAATTCAGGAGTCAATGGATCGGTCGCCAACCCATGAGAAGAAAATTCTACCATAGGTGACCCGCTGCAATGACCACCGCCTCTCGTCGAAAGTGCCGCTCCCAAGGCGTATCCTTTCGGCAGTCGCATGTCTTCATACAGATCCTGTCCCTTCATGCTAACTGCGAGTTCCCGGGATCCCCTACCTATGATTTCCGAGGCCCGCTGGACCCCTTCGGCCAAAATATTTCCAAAACCCCGTCGATACGCAATTTGTTCAATTAGGCTTATGAGGGTTTCATGGTCGCCCCACTTCAGCCGAACTCCATCCGTATCTTTTTCTGTGAGCAGACCCTTCTCATAGCATTCGAAAGCCCAGCCAACGGATTCTGCCACCGTATCGATATCCAAACCCAGATCGTTGCATAGCAAATGAGCCTTGATGATGGCAGGCGCATACCTGATATCCAGCTTGGCTCCAAAGTCCTGAACGGAGTTCCCTTCAATGGCCTCTCCCTCTGCTCCCGCGTAAGGCCCGGTGTCAATCCGGAAAATCTGTCGGCAAGAGATAGGACAACCGACGCAACTAAATCGCTTTTGCTCATATGTTGCAAAGGCCTGCTCATCAATTCCCTTCAGAGACTCCATATGGCCATCCTGAAAGTGCCTGAAGGCGATTGCGCAAACCGCGTTCTTTCCTCTCACGGATTTCGTCCCCCAGGTGGAGAGCGTCTTTGTAGCCTCCGACTGGACGATCTTAGGCAAAATATCTCTACAAAGCAGGTCAAACTCCTTCGGTTTGGCAATCTGGATGACCCCGCTTCCCCGCACGGCGATGGCTTTCATGTTCTTGGATCCCATGATGGCGCCGAGTCCGCATTTTCCCGCCACTCTGCTCTTGTTCACCACCACAGAGGCGCCTCTTACCCGATTTTCTCCGGCAGGGCCAATACAGGCGACATGTATGTCTTCCCCCAGTAAGTGTCTTAGCCCGTTTACCGTTTCTGAAGTTGTTCTTCCCCAAAAATCTTTTGCAGGTTCAATGCGGACCACGTCGTTTTCAATCCATAGATAGACCGGGTTTTTTGCTTTGCCCGTCACGATGAGCGTTCCATAACCGGCCCGCTTGAGTGCAGGTGAAAAACCCTCTCCAGCGCTCGCCGATCCAACACCGTTGGAGAAGGTGTTCTTTGCATCAATACTGATTCGCGTGGCTCCAGGGACTGACGTGCCGCTCAAAAGTCCCGCACCGAAGATAAGAAGACTCTCCTGGTCCAAGGGTGATGTCGTGGGTGATAGAAGCTGATACAAGTAGAACTGGTTCAGTCCACGGCCCCCTAGAAAACTGCGATGAAGGTCTTGAGATTCTTCCTTGGTTGACACCTCCCCGGTGGTAAGGTCCACTTTGAGAACGCTTCCAAATAGGCTATCCAAATTT
>DAOVAK010000711.1 GCA_030671095.1 Deltaproteobacteria bacterium
AAGGATTTATTATTCTAACCCTCTCCCTTGTGGAAAGGGAAAGGGTTAGGAGGATCGATCTCGCCACGGTATGGGGACGCAGCTTATTCAGCGGTTGCAAATTAAGCGAACCACCAGCGCTCAGGCAGTCTCATGCCGTCAAACTCCCAGTTTGCCGCCGGGTTTTTAAACGCGAGCTTCTTGGTTGCAGCCGAAAGCTGCAAGGCAAACGCCGGACAGGGGGTGGCGCCTTCATCGCTAACAATTCTTTGGCATTCCACGTACATCTCACGCCGTTTTTTCTGGTCAAGCTCCGCCCGGGCCGCTTTGACAAGCTGGTTGAACTTTGGGTGTTTCCATTTGGCGTCATTCCAATTGGCATCTTCGGTATATGCAATCGAGAACATCCAATCCGCGGTGGCGCGGCCGCTCCAGTAGCACTGGACCCATTCCTTTTTTATCCAGACATTCTCCCAGTAACCGTCATCCGGCTCCCGCACGACTTGAATTTTGATACCGGCCTTTTTCGCCGATTCTGCGATAAGAACTGAAGCGTCTACTGCTCCAGGAAACGCGGCATCTGCTGCATGAAGCTTGAATGTGTGATCCAGCATCCCGGCCTTCTTTATATGGAATCTTGCCTTATCCGGATCATACTTTCTCTGGGGCAACTCAGAAGCAAAGTACTGGTTATTCCGCGGGATCGGGTGATCGTTGCCGACATAGCCGTAACCGCGGAGAATCGTCTTTATCATCTGCTTACGGTCAATGGCGTATTTTAGGCCCAGCCTCACATCATTGTTGTCATAGGGCTTTATGGTGGTCAACATGGGGATGGTGTAATGCCTTGCCCCTTCCAGCTTCAAGACCTGAACGCCGGGAGACCTTGCCAGCAGATGAAGGGTCTTGGGCTCACACCGGTTTATTACATGGATCTGGCCCGTCTTTAAGGCATTGGTTCTGGCATTGGTGTCAGAAATACCCATAATCTCCACCTCGTCAAAGTAGGGACGCCCGGATTTGAAGTAGTTTGGATTCCGCTTTCCAAAGAACCTGACACCAGGCTCCCAGGCTTCCATGATGAAGGGGCCTGTGCCCATGCCCTTCTCATATTCTTTACCTTTGATGCCGGTGGGTACGATAGGTATGTGATAGTCACTGGCGATAAAGGGGAAGTCGGCATTGCCTTCTTCCAGCGTGAATATCACCGTGTACTTGCCATCTGCCTTGATGTCTGTGATCGGCTGGGCAACGCCCTTGGCAGCCGATTTTGTGTCCGGCCCTCGGTGTTCATTGAAGGAATAAATAACATCCTCGGCGTCCATGGTTTTTCCGTTGTGAAATTCAACACCCCTGCGAAGCTTGAAGACCCATTTTGCGGCACCGTGTGAAGCCTCCCAGCTTTCAGCCAGTTCGGGAACGGGGGCGCCATCATAGCTAATTTCAACCAGATTACTCCTCATGGTTTGGTTGACAACCTGCGGCATTGTGTGCGCCAACGTTCCGGGATCCATGGAGTCGGTCGTTGAATTGCCTGCCGAGCCGAGTTTCACCCGGCCACCTCTTTTAGGTGTCGCAGCATGTGCCGAGGTGGTTAACAATGCCGGAGACACCGCGGCCGCGAGCCCTAAAGCAGATACGCGAGCCAAAAACTCACGACGAGTAATTTTTCCCTCTGTCAGTAAAAGTTCCAATTCTTTAAGTTTAGACATGATTACCTCCTTCTTCTTTTTGGCGGCCAAGATATTTAATTCAAGTATCCGACCAATTAGGGTTTTAAGGCATAGTTTAATAAAACTTCTACATAAATAATTTTATATTAAACATTGATAGATATGTCAAGCAAAGTATGACGGTCTCGTAAAAAGTAGAAAATCGTCTTTTTACCTGGTTTTAAGTGCCTAATTTAAATACTAAAAAATATCTTAAACCTTAAAACCTAAAACCTAAAACCTAAAACTTGATGAATTCGACTTTTTACGAATTCATCAAGTATATAGTTTTAAAAATAATTTTGATTTTGAAAGAATTCTATACATTTTTTATTTTTTTTGCTATAGGTCGGCCACATTTGGCAGAGAAGGAGATGCAAAGACAAGTTGGTCATTCAGTAAATGACAAAATTTAAAAGGGCAGATTGTGGCTTTTACAGTATAAGCAATAAATTGG
>DAOVAK010000532.1 GCA_030671095.1 Deltaproteobacteria bacterium
ACAAATGCCTAAGAAATGTATCATTGCTCCCTCCCACAATGCGAATTTTGTGCATGCAGTCTGTGAATTTTTACTGGTTTACTTCACATTTGATAGATACAACGAAAGAGGGCACGAATACAAGGGAATTGATCTTTGTCATTAATCAAGTTATAAGATCGCAGAGATTCTTCAAAAGGAAGGAGTCGAATATGAGAGAAGTGGCTGTCTTAGGCGTGGGGATGACCAAATTTGGAATATCCGAAAAGAGCAATGTGGAGATGTTCGTAGAGGCAGGCCTGGAGGCCATCACCAAATCTAACCTTGAGCCAAAAGATATGCAGGCCCTCTTTTTTGGAAACTGTTTGGGCGATTTTGAGGAGGGTCAGCTGCATATGGCGCCCTTTGCCCATGCCGAGTTGGGGTTGCCGCTCTCTGCGCCTGCTACGCGTTTTGAAGCGGCCTGCGCCACCGCCACGGTGGCCATCAGGCATGCCGCGCTGTTGGTGGGGTCAGGCGTCTACGATGTGGTGCTTGCGGGCGGTACGGAGCGGGCAGGAAAGATGGGGACCCCTTTGGCAACCAGAACCTTTGCGATGGGCTCCCAGGCACAGTATGAATCCATGACGGGTTTGACCTTTCCGGGCGTCTTTGCCATGGCGACGCACATGTATGCCAGCAAGTATGAGATACCTCTTCAAGAGCTGAAGAGACATATGGCCGAAGTCTCTGTTAAAAACCACCGTCACGGTGCCATGAATCCCAAGGCCCATTTTCAGAAGGAGATTGAGGTGGAGACGGTTTTGGGCGGGATGATGGTGGCCGATCCCCTGCAGCTTTTTGACTGCTGCCCCTTTTCTGATGGCGCATCGGCTGTGGTACTGGCTGATGCGGCGAAGACGAGAGACCTGGTGAAAAAGCCGGTCTATATCGCCGGAATGGGACAGGCCTCTGCCGGTCCCCTCTATTTGCAGAAGGATCTCTCACGCGTCGCGGCAAGGGAAGAAGCATCCAGGCAGGCTTACAGAGAGGCGGGATTGGGGCCAGATGACATTGATGTGGTAGAACTCCATGATTGTTTCACCATTGCCGAGATCCTGGCTATCGAGAGCCTGGGTTTGTTTGCGTTTGGAAAGGGTTATGATGCGGCAACCAAGGGGGAAACCACCCTAAAAGGAAAGGTGGTGGTCAACCCATCCGGTGGACTCAAAGCCAAAGGGCATCCCATTGGTGCAACGGGCGCGGGTCAGGTGACCGAGATCGTGGAGCAACTCAGAGGGGAGTGCGGCCAGAGGCAGGTTGAAGGGGCCAGGGTGGGCTACGTGGACACCCTTGGTGGCGATTTCGGGACGGTATGCAATATCATATTGAGGAGTTAGGCATGGATTACACGTTGACCTTTGAGCAATACCAGCAAGGCCTCAGTAACGGCAAATTCTTGGGTTTGCGATGTGAAAATTGCGGCACGGTTACCTTCCCATCACAGGGTGTGTGCAGAGACTGTGGGGGCAACGAGCTGGAAGTGACTGAGATAAAGGGGGAGGGGACCATACGCACATTTACGGTTGTACGGGTAGCTCCAGAAGGTATGAGGGCCCCCTATGTTGTGGCCATGGTCGAACTGGACGAGGGGGCCTGGACCGTGGGAAACCTTGTGGACATGAACCCGGATGAGGCAGACATGGGCCTCATTGGGAGAAAGGTCAGGCTGGGAAGCCAGGTGGTGAAAGGCGATCCAACCTCAGAAGAAGATTTCCACGTCCTGACCTTCAGCTTGACATGATTTGATGTTGTATCCCCGTGCATGCCCACATGAAAAGGATTTGGTAATGGTCATAAGTGTTGGCATGGCCTGTCTTTGCTACCCGGTTTCTTTTTGAGATATTCCCTTTCGAAAAGGCTCATGGCCTCACTCTGAACTTTTTCTTGACCTCCACTTCTCGATTACCTAAAACTACTCGGGGGAATTTGCTCCCCAATGCCTGTGATGGTATTCCTCCATCCCGTAGGAACAACCCAGCTGTCTCTGCCTTTCAGCGCTTAGGAAGGAAGTGAACGATGGAGTCTATCGATAGAATCGCCGTGGTCGGTGCCGGAGCCATGGGCTCTGTTTATGCAGCCAAATTCTTTGAAATGGATAAAGCCTGTATATCCCTTGTCGCCAAAGGGGAGCGTTACGAGCGGCTCAAGACGCAAGGATTGATCGTCAACGACAAGCATTACTCGATGCCCGTCATCGGAGTGCAGGAGAAGACACCCCCTTCTGACCTCATCATCGTGGCTGTAAAACATCATCACCTTCCAGAAGCCATTCAAGACATGAAGAAGCGAATAGGTGACCATACCGTGATCTTATCCGTTATGAACGGGATAGAGAGTGAAGAGCAGATTGGTGCCGTGTATGGGATGGACAAGGTCTTGTACGCCGTGGCAGTCGGTATTGATGCACTTCGGCGAGAAAACAGTACGACCTATTCCACGCAGGGTAAGCTATATTTCGGTGAAGCAGAGAATCATCATCTAACCGACCGGGTCACGCAGATACAATCGCTTTTCGATCGAGCCGGGCTCGTTTATGAGACACCAGAGGATATGATCCGCATCCTCTGGTGGAAGTTCATGATCAATGTGGGGACCAATCAGACCGCGGCCGTATTGCGTGCGCCTTTTGCCGTCTTACAGACATCGCAAGAGGCCAGAGAGCTCATGGAATCGGCCATGCGGGAAGTCATGGCCGTTGCGGAAGCGAAGAACGTGCATTTATTCCAGAAAGACCTGGACAACTGGTTTTCGGTTATGTCTGGACTGTCCCCGGAAGGGAAGCCCTCCATGCTCCAGGACGTTGAGGCCAAGAGGAAGACGGAGGTGGAGATGTTTGCAGGCAAAATGATCCAGCTCGGCAAAGCGCTTGATATTCCGGTTCCTGTAAATGAAGCCTTTTTTAGAATAATAAAGGTGATAGAGGAATATTATGATTAGGACAGGAGCCCGGAGCATCCCG
>DAOVAK010000424.1 GCA_030671095.1 Deltaproteobacteria bacterium
TATGCGCGTCAGGGAAACCTGGAGCATGAGTGTGGCTGAGGAGGTCAGCCCCACCCCGGCAAGGAGGCCCCGGCCTCTAAGATCTTCGTTGTCCCGATCCATCAGCGTTTTTCTTGGGCCTTTTAATTAGACCGGGTAGCATTTACCCTTCCAGTTTGTTTCCAGCAGATCTCGCCAATGTGCATTTCACCACATCATTTGAGTCTAATTAAATATGGCACTCACTAGGGCCTCCTAAAAATCTAGAGGTGGCATTTAGTGCCAGCCTAACGGCCAATAGCCCCAATTGAGATTTGGACTTATTCAACAAGACCGACATATTTAACTAGACTTTACGGTTCTGTCATGATAAGCTTCCCTCGTGTTCACCTACTTTTCAACACTTAAAGGAGGTTTGTCATGATCGAGTATACGCCCGACGGATGGGTCCTCATTGGATCACAGGGTCACTTGCTGATCCCTGAACAAGATGACATTACCCCAAAGCTGGCCATGCTTTTTGAATCTCAATGCGAAGACGCCCGCGTGATCGATACTGTTAAAAAGTTCGGTTACAGCAAACAACGTTATTATCAACTGCTCCATTTGTTCCAGGAAAAAGGTGCCGGCGCACTCCAAAATCAAAAACGCGGTCCGAAAAGAAACTACCGAAGAACGCAGGAAAACGTCCGCCAAGTCATCCGCTATCGCTTCCTCGACCCCAATGCTTCGTCGGAAGTGATCGCTCAGAAAATGCGCCAAAGTGGCATCCAAATAAGCGCGCGCAGTGTGGAGCGTGTGATCCAAGACTTTGGCCTCCAAAAAAAAACTCTATAAATACGCACCACGACCTGACACGGGCGGACCTGACAGCCTGAAAGTGGCACAGGTCCATCAGTCTAAAAGCCGAGTGCGCCTCCAGAAAATGGATGCAGCCACCATCGAACGCGGAGTCCGGCAGATATTGGCCGACAAGCTGTCCGGAAATTTGATGGGCCTGTGGCTTTTGGCACCAGAGCACCTTCGGCTCGGCTCCTGGGACCTCCTGGTCGGCTGGAGTGCCCAGCCAGCATCATGCGTCGAACCCCGGCTCGCTTTGCAAATAGTCCATGAAGCAGCCCTGTGCGTTACTGGCATCCGTCAACAGCGCTGCCTCACCCATAAGGGATTTGAACTGCTCAACGGTCTGCCCTTTATCGCAACTGATACAGCAATCCACGAATTGCTGACACAACATACTGTGCGCCAAGCTCAAAATCTGCAAATCGCACTGGGAAAGCTAAGACATGCCAGTCAACATTATCAGCATCAGGTCATTGCCTTAGACCCCCACCGGATGCGAAGCTATTCCAAACGTCAAATGCCAAAGCGATCCGTCAATGCTCAAAAGTCCCCTAAAAAAAATCAACAATTGTTTTTCGCTCTGGATGCCGACACCTGCCAACCGATCGCTTGTACAATCGGTTCCTCATCTCTTACGGCCACACAAGGCACCCGGGACCTAATGGGGCTAATTACAGCAATCCTCCCCCCAGGGGCCCTGGTTCTTGCCGATAGTGAACATTTCACTATTACTCTACTCAATGAGGTAGGGCAGAGTTCAGACTTCGATCTGTTGATTCCTGCACCCCAACAACCATACCGAATAAAACAAATACAACAAATCCCAGAAAGCCAATTCCAACGTCATTGGGCCGGATATGCCACCGCTTGCATTGCCTACCAGCCCAGAGGCTCCAGAGTCCCTCTCTATCTCTTCGTCCAACGTAACGGAGAACAACCTCAAAAGTACTTCTACAACTCCTTCGTCGCTACCAATGACACCGAAAGAGTCCGCCAACTCACTGCTGAATTCCCTAAGCGCTGGCACGTGGAAGAATTCTTCAACCTCGAACAGGCTATGGGATGGCACCGCTCCGGAACCCTTAATCTAAACATCCGTTACGCTCGTGCCTCCTTTGCTCTCGTGGCACAAGCCGCCCTTCATCAACTCCGAAAACGACTCGGCAACCCATACGAGCAATACACGGCACAACACTTCGCACAAGACCTATTTGCAAGACTCGACGGGGACTTGAGAGTACATAAAGACACTATCATAGTCACCTATTACAATGCCCCAAATGTCGAGTCCCTAAAATGCCACTACGAAAACCTCCCTCAAAAACTCGAAAACGAAGGGGTTGACCCCAGAATACCATGGCTCTATAATTTTAAGTTAGATTTTCGATTCCGATAAAACCATCAAGCAAATAGTCTAAAAAACTAGGTCCAAAAAATCGCTGATACATCGGGAAACATCTTAAGTGCCCCCAAAGTGTTCACGGAAGGAGTAAAATCGACTTTTTTGCGAAACCATCAATCTTTCCTGATAGCCTCTAATTGCGCGAGATACTTTTTCTGATGAATCAGCCCTCTTTGATTACTGATGTCATACAATGAAAAATCTATGTGGGGCCTAATGTCGATGCCATATCGGTTGAGGGTTTCTTCATTTGCCCTATGAAGAACGAGAACAGAATAATAAGTGGTCAACATCCTAATCTTTGAGTTCCTCCGCAATAGATAGCTCCTGCCAGCCAGGGTGTTCAGAAAAAACCCGGCATACTCATATAAGACCTCTAAACAAGGGGGCTCCGCTATCTGGTCTTTACAGCGATCACCCGAGGCGAGCCATGCGAAAAAGGTCGCTATAACGGATTCAATGATTTCGTATTCGTGTTGCATGACCTCGATAATCAGTTCAATACGCTCTCTACCCAGGACCCTGTAAAAGTGAGCCACGTTGCGTATCAAGCCGGAGAAGTCCTTCATTTCGCCTGTGACCAGCGGGGGGTTTGCTGAAAGCTCCTTAACGACTTGCTGAAACAGGTTCCAGGTTCCGCCTTCCAGTCCATGGGATAATATGTAGTCTTGCCTGTCCAGGTATGTAAAGAAGGCGGTCATTTGACGTTGCAACTCATCACAACTTATTGCTTGGACCTCTGGAGTCACCACGGTTGGCGATTCTCCAAAAACCTCACTGAGCTTCTCGTTGGGAACAAGCGCTCCTCGCTCCTGTGCCAACTCTTGTTCAAGCTCGGCGACCTTTTCCTCCAACTTGCCTATATTGTCCCACCATTCATTCCGCTCCCGCTCAAGGGCCGTATGAAGCCTTCTCTGCTGCTGCCTGTCAATCTGGCGATAGGCCACATAGCCTGCGATCCCAAGCACTACAATAATGATAATGGGTTTCTTTAATCTTTCCATGTTGAGATGTCTCCCGCGTTCAGTTGTGCCAAAGATCTAAATAGAGCTTCAAAACCCATCTAACATGAATGGATGCACCAGATCAAGCAGCTGTGTTAATCAAACTCCACGGCCTCCCCGTGCGCATGAGCCGACTCCAAGTCAACCGGCAATCCGGCCAGCGCCCTCATGCCGCCACTTGGTCGCTGTGGTTCGCACTTGAAAGGTGGTACTCCTTGTGCCATGATGGGTTACCTCGTTGATGATACATGCGTTATGTGAAGCTTCCCGCCCTGAAGGGCTGGGCCGCCCGGAAAGGAAGATAACCGAACTGTAGTATAGCTCCCCTTGACCCTGCAATGATCCCAATAACCCAGCCACTTATTACTTATCTCGCGATCTTCTTGGCCGGTGTCTGCCTT
>DAOVAK010000108.1 GCA_030671095.1 Deltaproteobacteria bacterium
CTCGAAAAATCCGAGTAGGAAATGGCCTCGGCGGCCACCCACTCCCGACAGAACGGCTCGTACCGGCCAGGTAAGCCACTCCCCGATTAAATCTTTGATATCTTGCATAAAAGGGCCTTAAGGGCAGGTTGACCCCCTACTGTGTTTGCAGGCCTTTCATCTGTTAAGATATTCACATTGGCCTCATCCCATCCATGGGATATGTTAACGACATTGGATAATATATCCTCATCAACCTTTGCCTTTATCTCAATCCTTCCTCTTTTTGTCTCGACAACGATTTTATCCCCATCTTCTATTCCATATTGTGATGCAGTTTCTGTATTTATTTCTGCAAGAGGTTCAGGGGTTTTTTTCCTCAACTTCTCCACATTCCTGTGTTCAGAATGAAGAAATTCCAAGAGTCTCGAACCCGTCGTAAGGATGAGCGGATATTCTTTTGCAAGCTCAGGCGTGCTTATCGGACTTTCAAGAGGTTCTGTATAGACAGGAAGAGGTTCATAGCCCATCTTTTCTAAAGTCTCTGAATATATTTCAATTTTCTTTGAAGGGGTCGGAAAACCCTCAGTCTCATACCTTTTATATTTTACCGGGGTCCAGAATAGCCCCTGAGGTGCCTCTTCTCTTAGATATTTTACGGTTAATCCTGATGACTCCATTGCATCATCCAAAGCTTCATCCATATCTTTCCATGGAAAATATTTCTCGTAACCCATTCTTTTTGCGAGTTCCATCCAGAATTTGATATCCGGCCAACATTCTTCAAATTCGATCACCTTTTTCCTAAGCATTATATAGGGGAACCCGAGAACAAAAGGGAAATGCGGCCACTCATCCCTCTCAAGAAAGGAGGCTGCCGGAAGGACAATATGGGCAAGTTTAGCCGTATCTGTCATAAAAAGATCCATAACAACCAAAAAATCAAGTTTTCTAAGGGCCTTTTCAAACTTCTTTGTGTTTGGCCATGTGCGAAGTGGATTTGTGGCAGTAACAATCGCCGCTTTTATAGGATAGGGTTTTTCCTTTAATATGGCATCAGGTAAAAACATTCCATGTCCTTCCCCATAAAACCGGTCTTTTACTTTGTAGTGGAACGGAAAACTTTCTATTCCAATTGGTGTATCCTTTACTTTTTCAGGCATTCTGAGAGAACGATAGGGAGGCTCAATATGCTTGATGTGTCCTCCAGGGACGTCATAATTTCCTGTTATAGCTTGAAGAATTGCTATTGCCCTACTTGAATGAAAACCGGCAGTTGTCTGATCAAGTGTATTCCAACTCTGATGGATACAAGCTGGCTTTGTTCTTGCAAAAACCTCTGCCGCCTCAATTATCTTTTCTTCTGGAATCCGTGTGATCTTTTCCACCTTTTTAGGTGGATAGTCCTTCACATGTTCTTTCAATTTATCAAAACCAAAAGTCCAATTTTCAACGAATTCCCTATCGTAAAGCCCCCTTGATATGATCGTATTCATCATAGCAAGTGCAAGCGCACAATCGGTTCCAGGTCTTGGTTTCATATGTATATCAGCCTTTTCAGCGATAGGCGTTTTTCTAGGATCTATTACGATAATTTTTTTCCCTTCCAAATTTTTGGCTGTCAAACGCCACGCTAAAGGTGGCTGTGATGCATGGGGATTATGTCCCCAAAATACGAGGCAATTTGCGTTTCCTGCTTCAAGATCGGGTACAGCCCTTCCTCCAAAGGTCAGGGTCTGAGCCGTCATGCGAACCCGATAACACATGCTGTCTACTGAGAAGATATTGGGTGTGCCATAGACATCATAAAACCTCTGCATGAGTTCCTTTGTAATTCTTCCTTGAACAAAAAATATCATGCCGAACAAACCGGCAAGGGCTTTTGCTCCATGCTCTTCTTTAATTTTCTTCAGTTTTAAAGCGATTGTATCCAGTGCTTCATCCCACGAAATTCTTTTCCATTCTCCATTCTCTCTCTTCAATGGGAATTTAAGCCTCTCCGGGGAATAGACCCAATTGATAATATTTGCGCCCTTTGGGCATAATCTTCCCTTGTTGACAGGATGCTCTGGCATACCCTTTACCTTAATTAGCTTTCCTCCCTCAACGTATGCCTCTATACCGCAACTATATAGACAGCCTTGACAGACAGTCTGTATCTTCTCTTTTCCGCTTGCTTCCACTCTACCCACCTCCGTGTATGATATGGTGTGAATGTAACTTTTCAAAACCTCTTGTGGGGATAAACCACCCACCATTAATTGTCCCTGGCATCTTAACCATTATCCCTTCATGATTTACCATCCCTGCCCTTTTTGTTCCGGTTTTGGGCTAATTTGTAACAGTTTAGTTTTCCCAAAATCTTTACCATGCTTAACTTATATCACCCCCCCCACTATCAAGGGCGCGCCATCTGCCAAGATCCCACATAGAGTTCCCCGGAATTTCCGGATGCAACGCCGGCAAAGCCGGGGGTTTACCGGAATTGATTACGTTTAGAAACCTCCTAACTTTTTAGCGATCAGGTCGGCGATATGAACGGCCGGTGAAACCATCTTCTTTGCTGCTGTCTTCGCCGGACGAGTTTGAAGCCAAAAGATGCTTTCAGGAAAGTTGAGATCCTGATCCACGGCCCATTCCATATCCTGCGGACACCCCAGACTCTTTTCAACGGATCTGGCAACTCTGGCAATCTCCAGGATTTCATCATCGCTAACGCAAGGCGTCCCTTGCATATTCTCCGGCACATCCGCCCAATCGGCGCCATCCTCTGTGTTGACCACACATTTCGTCTTTCTTCCCAAGTGCCTTTTGGTGATCTCAAGATCCGCCTTCTCCACCACAAAACCGTCAACACTCTCGGCCCCGCTTACGACCCCCTCGCCCAGCCCCCAGTTGGCCTCCAGGATGATCTTGGAGTCATCACCGGTTACCGGATCCACAGTGAAGGTAATACCCGAGGCCCTGGCATTTACCATCTTGGGGACGGCAACACCCAGTTCATCTCCCAGAACCGGGAGGCCTTTGTTGATTCGAAATGCCACAGCCCGTGTCGTGTAGGCACTCGCCCAAACCTTTTTCACCTTTTCCAGCACGTCCGCAATGCCACGCACGTTGAGGTAGGTCTCAAACATCCCCGGACGGCTTTCGGTTCCGGCCGACCTGACGGAAACAGGCATATCCGGGATGCCTACCCTCTCACAGAGTTCATGGTAGTGCGCACTGATATCCTCTTTGACCCTAGAGGGCATCTCTTTTTCCCGGATGAAGCCCTGGATCGTTTTGCTGATCTCTTCAAACTGGGTGATTCCCACGTCCTTGAGTTCGCCCAGACCCTCTATATATCGAGCCATCTCCTCTTCAGCCCCGGTCTCACGGATAAATTTCCGATACATATCAATGGAGAGGGCAAACCCGGGCGGTACCGGCAGGCCCAATTGAACCATCTCCCCGAGGTTCGCACATTTTTTGCCCACCATGTCGTTGTGACGCTCCCCCAACTCTTCGAACCAAAATATTAATTTATCAGACCCCATTGGCTCCCCTCCCGAAAAGATGGCTGAGTTTACCTTTACTTAATTCCGTCGCGCCGGGTTTTCCGACAGCCTCCTAGTGCATATAGCGTCCTCCATTAACGACAAGCGTCTGTCCGGTGATGAAATCACTTTCATCGCTCGCAAGAAATATAACCGCACCAACCAGGTCACGGGGTTGTTCCAGGCGCTTGAGAGGTGTGGGGCTCACGTCATACTTTGAAATATCATCGATGACACTCCGAGCCGACTCACTGTCCGTAAAACCGGGTGCGACGGCATTGACGCAGATATTATATTGACCTAACTCGGCGGCCAAAGAGCGGGTGAAGCTGATGATACCGCCCTTGGATGTCACATAGTGAACAAAATGACGGGAGCCTGTGAAGGCTGTCTCAGAGGAGAGGTTGATGATCTTACCTTTTCCCTGCCTTTCCATCTGGGGAAATACGGCCCTGCAACAGAGAAACGGGCCCTTCAGATTCACGGTCATGAGCCTGTCCCACTCTTCGGGGGGGATCTTAACGAAGGGCTTCCGGGTTATCCCGTAGATCATGGCCGCGTTATTGACAAGGATATCTATCCGGCCGAACGCCTTCACCGTCTCTTCAGCCATGCGGAGGGTGTCCTGCTCAGAGGTAATGTCCACTCTAAGGGCCTTGCTCGTGCCACCCTTTGACAGGATCTCCTGAGTTGTCTGCTGGGCGCCCTCTTCCTGAATATCGGCCACGACGACCTTTACCTTCTCTTCTGCCAGGGCCCAACAAAATGTTTTGCCCAGTCCCCTAGCCCCTCCTGTCACGATGGCCACCTTACCCTCTAACCTTCCCAATGTCTCTCCTCTCCTCCATCTTATTTCTCTTTCGGCATCCATACCTTTTTGCCGCGGCTGATGGCCTGGTCCCACCTCTTGTTCGAAATCTCCACATGCATTTCCCTCGGCAGGATCGGTCTTTCCAGTTCGGCGGCCGTCTCTTCCGATAGCTTCAGATTCTCGGCCACTTCATGGCCTGCCTTTTTCAGCAGATCTTTGTAAGCCTTGATCTTGGGTTCCAACCCTTCATCTTCTGCTTTCAGTAGCCAACCCCAGCTGCGATAGATCTCCCCGACCACCTCCATGTCAAAATTCCGTGAAAACCTTTTAAGCCAGAGACGGATCACCTGAAATTGGCTCTGCTCCGGATAGCCGCAACTGGAGATCATCATGATTTTGGGTTGCTGATCGTACCTGTTCAGGTGACGCGTTTCTCCATCACTGTGCACTTCAAAATAGGGCATACGGGTTGGAATCAGGCGATCGATGAAATTTTTCATGATGCCCGACACATTGTCTATGTGAATGGGTGTGGCAAAAATGGAAATGTCCGAGCCCATGAACTTTTCAATCAGTTCCTCCATATCATCATTTTGCACGCACTTACCCGGCGTCTTTATCCAGCAAGCAACGCAACCCAGGCAGTGTTTGATCTGCTTATCAACGAGAAAGATGTTTTCAACCTCGGCCCCCGCCTCCACGGCCCCAGTGAGGAATGCCTCCACGACCACATTCGTTGTGCCCTTTTTCCCCCTGGGACTTCCATTAAATACCTTGATCTTCATTAATTTATCCTTTCGCTGACGGGTATCCACTGAACGTTTTACAGTCTATGGGTCTGTTATTTATTGAGGCCAAAATCTTTCGATATAACCTGATAGCAGTTGTAAGAGCAGCCTCTCCCTGTTCCGACACCATTGTGGTTGGCGGATCCACAGAGGTAAAAGTTCTTGACGGGCGTCCTGTAACCGGACAACTCCGTGGTCGGCCGGAATCGATCCATCTGGGAGATGATCATGTCCCCGCAGGCGATAGAGCCCTGATGCATGTTCGGACGGCGCAACTCAATATCATAGGGGGTGAAGACACGACAACCGATCACATTCTCCCTGGTCATGTTGGGGGCGTATATTTGCCACTGGTCGATAATGGCCTCCTCGAACTTCCTCCTCAGCTCATGCCATTGGCTTGCCGAAAAGAATCTCGTGGGGGCGGCGAATTCCTCGACCCCGATCATGTGTTTGCCTTCAGGCGCCCGGGAGGAGTCCCAGACAGTGTCGGGTCCCAGATACATGAAGAGCTTGCTGCTGATCCCGTTGACCAGGATCTCCGAGAGATACTGGTTGGCCACATAGTCCGCATTTTTCGGACCCATATAGAGCCTGGGCTGGGGGCCGCAGTCCGGGTTGAAGGTGGCCGCTTTATAGTTGGGGAGTTCGTGCATGGCAAAGACCGCCCATATGACGGTGTGCCTGTTATACCGGATGTTCTTGACCCGGTGGACGATTTCGTAATCAAGATTCTCCTCACCGATGAGCCGGATTGACTGAAGGGCGCTCAGGTTGCTGACCACGAGTTTTTTGGCCTCGATCTCGGTCCCGTCCTTCAGGCGGATTCCCGCGGCCTTTCGGTTCTTGATAAGGAGTTTGACCACTTCGCTTGTGACATAAAACTCCCCGCCCATCTCTGTGAAGGCCTGCTGGAGGGCGTCCGTCAGCTTCTGGCTGCCGCCCTTGGTGATGGCCGCGGGCTCCCAGGAGAGGACCAGGCCAATGGCGTGGACAAAGCCATGCAACCCGATCACATCATCAGGTGCGCCGCCGAAAGAGGTCATGCACCCCCGGATGAAGAGAGTCCTCAACTCTTCGCTCTCAAAAAGGTCGTAGGCCAGCTGTTGGCTGGTCATAAACTGGTAGATGGGGTCAAAGCCATCTTTCGGGTCATCACAGAGTTTCTCCAGTTCATTCTTCTTTCCCCAGGGAACAGGGGGACTAAACCGGTACTTCCCCATGGCGGATTTCCATTTTGCCATATACCTCCGGAACAGTTCCTCGGCGGTATCGGCATCCTTCTTTGAAAACCGGGCGATCTCGTTGAGGGTCTTTTGTAAATTTTCTTCAGACAGCTCCGTTCTACCTGTCAGAGGGTCAACCACTTTCATGGCGGAGTAACCGACCAGGCAGGTATCATCGTCAAAGATCATGGCCTCGCTCTCGTCGGGAAAGATGTATTCCAGCCCCTTCTCCCTCAAGTTGAAATCACTGTAGGCCGGGTGCCCATAAAAGCGGGTCCAG
Organism: Deltaproteobacteria bacterium; assembly: GCA_030671095.1. The sequence goes on from DAOVAK010000108.1 coordinate 6,621, forward strand.
TTCGCTCCGGGGTTCAAACGAAAACCGGGCACTGGCCCCCCTTCACTGGTGACCGCACCTCCCAACTTCGACTGTAATTCAAATATGCCTGTCTTCAATCCCGCCCGCTGCAAATAGCAGGCTGTTATAAGACCATGATGACCCCCACCCACAACGATTGCATCGTAACTTGCATCACTCATCTGATTCCTCCTTTCGAAAGCTGTTCACCTTATAAACAAAGACCTAAATGTGCCCACATTATCATCTTAGGTATAGGCCCGCCTGTGGAAAAAGATATTTCCCCTCAAGGCCCTTCTTAAGTGAAGCACCCCGCGCCAAGGCGCGGGGCATCCGCGCGAAGGCGAGTGGAATTCTGTTCAGGAAAAAACTCTTTTCGAAGCTATTATGACGTTTCCAAATTGTCAACCGGAAAGGCCAAATATTTCATCTTCAGTTTCTCACAGAATACCGGACTGACATAGCTTAGAAGTTCAACCTAACATGTTTTGACACCTATGCCCTTATTAAGCTGTATTTAATATTTCAGATGGAAATGCTCTCCGCTCAGGTCTTTTTTGTCTTTCTTGATTTATGGGGCTTCGTGCTCCATAAATGGAGTTTCCTGAATGTCAACCAAGAGAGCGTTCCTGCATCTGAGTTCTTTCTCCTTGGCTATGGTAGAAAAGCCTGCTATGGTAGCATTTTCAAATTTTCTGCATGATGATGAAGTGCTTGCCCCGCTGGCTAAAGGACCCATCCTCCCCCTTGCCTGCGACGAGCCCCTCGGCCTGAGCACCTCGGCCTTGAGCGGCTCCACCTGAACACTTGGAGTGAGCCTCAGTCGAACTCCTTGCCGACAGGTCTCACAGCCGAAAGGCTCGGGTAGAAGGCTCAGCCGAGTCCAAGGGGGAGCGGGTGATATGGGGAAACTCCATGAAAAGGCCGAAGACCATTCTTCTCATTGCCACCCTCGATACAAAAGGCCAAGAAGCCCTATTTGTGAAAAACCTCATTGAGGAAAGAGGCGTCAGAACCCTGGTGATGGATGTGGGCGTTACAGGGAAGTCCCCACTACGCGCAGATTTCCCCAGCCCTGAAGTGGCCGGGGCCGCTTCCCGCACTCTGCAGGAGTTACTCTCCTTT
>DAOVAK010000723.1 GCA_030671095.1 Deltaproteobacteria bacterium
GACGTGTGGTGACGAACTTCAATCCTGCCTCCGGTCCCAAACGGTATATAGCATCGGTGATAGGGGTTAACTGAGGGTGTCCAGGAATGCCGAACACATAACGTACCCCTTCTTCTATAAGACAACGTACAAGCGCCTCGCCACCATTGATCATAGCCATCTTTCTATCCTCCTCCGTTTTCTTTGCTGATAGCAATCATATGAAAATAATACCTATTTTAGAAGAGAGTTCAAGACCCTGGTTTAACACCTGTTTGCACCGTGATAATGGCAGATGGGGAGAGAATATTTCGTCTAGTACTTAACTGACTTGCCATACTGCTCCCTTAGGACTGTCTTCAGTACCTTCCCCAGCGCGTTGCGGGGCAGGACATCCACAAAGTCCACGGATTTGGGCTTCTTATAGCTGGCCAGATGCCCCTTGCAGAACTCCACTACCTCCTCTGCAGTCAGATCCTCCCCCTGCTTGCGGACGACTACGGCCTTGACGGATTCTCCCCACTCCTCATCGTGAACCCCGATAACGGCACACTCCAATATCTTGGGATGCTTGTAGAGCACCTCTTCGATCTCGGCCGGGTAGATATTCTCCCCCCCGCTAATAATCATGTCCTTCTTCCGGTCCAGGATATAGAGATACCCTTCTTCATCGCGCCTGACCAGATCTCCAGAGTGAAACCAGTCGCCCCGCATGGCTTCCGCAGTGGCCTGGGGATTCTTGTAGTACTCCTTCAACACCGACGGTCCCCGATAGATCGCCTCGCCAACAACCCCCACGGGAACATCGTTGTCTTCATCATCAACGACCCGTATCTCGATGAAGGGGAGGGCTTTACCCACCGATGTCTCCCGCCCCTGAGATTCGCTATGCGCAAGACCTGAAACCAGTCCACTCATCTCGGTCATCCCGAAAAAATCGAATATCTTGACATTGGGAAAGTGCTTCATGATTCTCTTCCTGATCTCTGTGGGCAGAATCGCCCCCGATGTCCCCCAAAACTCGAGTGAGCTGGTATCGTATTTGTCGATGTTAGGCAGCAACAGGAGGAAGTTGGCCATTGCGGGTATCAGGATTATTGAATTGATCCTTTCCTTTTCGATGGTCTTCATGATATATTCCGGATTGAATACCTCCGTCGGCAACACCACGGTTATGCCCATAAGAAACGCAAACTGGCAGTAACCGAAAGCCGCCAGATGGAATACTGGAGGAGCAGCAAAAGCCCTGGCGTTCGAAAGGTCAGAAAAAACCGGTTCGGATAACACAAGGGCGGTTGCCAGCATCCACAGCGCCATTTCATTCTTATGGGTTATAACAGCTCCCTTGGGCCTGCCGGTGGTTCCAGCAGTATACATAATAAATGCCGGATCATCCTCATCGACTAGAATGAGCGGTTCGTCGTCGGGATATTTCGCAATCCAGGTTTCAAAGTGCAGCATCCCTTCCTCCGGCTTGTCGGTGATGGAAATGTAATCCTTGACCTTAGGCAGGCCTTTCCGGATGCCCTCCACGGTTTGCAAAAAAGCCTCCCCAAAGATGAAGGCCTCTGCATCGGAGTTATCCGTAATGTATTTGAGCTCTTCTGGATGGAGGCGGAAGTTGAGGGGCACGGCCACCCCTCCTATCTTGGCCAAGGCAAAATAAGCCTCCATGAACTGATTGCAGTTGAATGATAGTATGGCCACCTTGCTTCCCTTCTTGATTCCGAGATCTAGCAAGGCGTGCGCCTGTTGATTGATGCGAGCATTGAACTGCTTGTATGTCAAGCGGGTTTCTCCGAATATCAGGGCCTCCTTATCGGGAAACTTGCGGCTATTACGGGCAATCATTTCCCCCAGAAGGAGTCTACTCCCCAGCGCTTTGTCTATCGCTTTTTTGTCTTTCATGATCGTCCTCATTTTCCCCCTTAGCTGGCGATCGAGACGGTCATATGATTACATCCGTATTAACCCAATGTATTATACGTGTGGTGAAATCCGCATTTGGCAGCGAAGCCCTCAGGCTACCTCCTGCACCTTGTATAACTATCCTCGGGGCAGTCCCAGCCCTATGGTGGCAATGAGATTACGCTGGATCTCGTTGGTCCCACCACCAATAC
>DAOVAK010000248.1 GCA_030671095.1 Deltaproteobacteria bacterium
CGAAGACAATAGCAAAGCTGATCAACGGGAGAGACTGGCTTGAAGGGAGATATACCTTTAGATGATCCGTCATCTGAGGCTGAAGAACACTGGCCAGCCAGATGCCCGCAATGACACCCACAAGGGAGGCCATTTCCCTGATAAACCCACGCAGCATGCCCTTTAAGATGAAAAAACCCATCGCGGCCATGATAATGATATCAAGCAGGTTCATAATGCATTTTTATCAGAGGTCTAAAGGGTCCGTCAAGGCGAATTTGGGGTACGAGATGGGAGGCGAAGCCGTTTGCACTCAGGTATTTTCAGGATTGTACGCATCCCAGTTCTATGCTAGTTTTTCGTAACACAGATTTATAGTAAGTAGACAACCCGGGCTCTCCGAGGCGTAGGCTCTACGAGCCGGAGGCCCAGAGGACCCGGCTTTGATTTGTCCCTCAAAAGGGCTTCATTACGCTATCGCCTTTAGAGTGCCTAAAGTGTTCTAAAGTGCCTAAAATGCCTAAAGTGAATAAGATTTTTGTCAGTTTCAAAATCGACCTCGCCAAAGGCGAGTACCTCAACTTTAGCCCCGCCTGCCATAGCCATTTATCAGTAACCTGGTCTGTCTGACCAGTTCTGATTGCCTAACTCGACCGAACTACTATGCGCGGCGAGGCATTGGCGGGCAGGTCACTTTAGTTCACTTTTAACTTTGATTAACTCGTAAAAAGTCAAAAATGGGGCGGCAAAGTAAAAAGCTCCAAATGCAAGGCTTGCGAATCTTGAGGAATGAGGCGTACTTACAGTACGCCGCAATGACGAAAGATGAAGCGTAACGCAGCCCTTCGGCTTTGCTCAGGGCCGTGAGCATGTCGAACGGCAGTTGGACTTTTTACGAAGCCGTCAACTTTAGATCACTTAAAACGCATTCTATCGCCCAAGGCGTAGCCGAATAGATCCGACCTAGCACGGAGGACTAGGTTTTTGACTTCAAAGTAATTACCGTTAGGAGATGAGCGAATGAAAGAGAATGGGAAAACCATGGTCTTGGCATCTTTTGTGGCGGACTCCCTCGCCTTGGGTGTCCACTGGATTTATGATACGGCGCGGATAGAAAAAGAGTTTGGGAGAGTGGATGCCCTCCTGAAGCCAGCATCTGACTCTTATCATCCCACAAAGGAGAGAGGTGAATTCACCCATTATGGCGATCAAACCTTTGTGCTCCTAGAATCCCTCGCTGCAAAAAGAGGATTCGATCTTGATGATTTTGCAACGCGATGGCGAAGACTCTTTGAAGGCTATGATGGATATTACGATCAAGCCACAAAGGCGACACTTCAGAATTTTTCCCTCCACAAAGGGCCTCTGGATGCAGGTTCCCCATCCAATGACCTTTCAGGGGCATCCAGGGTGGCGCCACTTGTCTTCTGCTATCAAGACGATCTGGACACTCTCGTGGAGGCAGCAAGGGATCAGACCAGAATGACCCACAACAATCCCAACGTTATAGATGGCGCAGAATTTTTTGCAAGTGTCTCCTGGTTGGTCTTGTGTGGAACAACACCCATCTCTGCCATGGAAAAGGTATCCACCGAGAGATTTGATAAATCTTCCCTATGGCATTGGGTAAGAGATGGGATCGAATCCAAAGACGTGGAGAGTGTTTCAGCAATTGCCCGTTTTGGCCAGAGTTGTCACGTGGATGATGCATTTGCGGGCGCGGTTCACCTTATAGCCAAATATGAGAACAACCTGGAAGAGGCCCTAGTCCAAGCGGTCATGGCCGGAGGGGATAGTGCGGGAAGGGGAATGGTTGTTGGAATGGTCCTTGGGGCCCATCTGGGAGAACAAGGCCTTCCGGGACAGTGGGTTTCTGGGCTCCAAAGGCGACGGGAAATCCTGGATTTTCTTGACAAATTTGCGTAAACCGTGAGAAAATCTGTAGTTGGTTTTTGCTTTTCTATGGATGGCTGGCTCCAAACTTGTGCGTGCAGTTTTACCCAGCCTAAATCGCTAAAAAGGTATCCGTCTCATCATGCTGAGCGCAGAAGAAAAGCTAAATACAATTACGAAAATGATTCAAGATATCAGCGAGGTGAAAGATCTAGACCTCCTTCTGGAGAGAATCCTCACGAATGCCAGAAAATTTTTCAATGCCGACGCTGGATCCATTTATCTCAGGCATGTTGATCAACTCAAGTTTAGCTACACCCAGAATGATACCCTTCATAGAAGACTGAGCCCTGGAAAGAAGCTCATTTATCACACCTTTTCGGTCCCAATTAACAAGAACTCCATTGCCGGATATGTGGGGAAAAAACGTCAGGTGGTTAATATTCCCGATGTTTACAATATTAATAACAGTCCCCCCTACACCTTTGACTCCCACTTTGATGAGATCTCCAACTACAAGACCCGTTCCATGCTCACTGTTCCCATGACCAATCGGCGTGGAAATTTACTCGGCGTGATGCAGATCATAAACGCTCAGGATGACGATGGGAACGTCATTGCTTTCGCAAAATCTGATGAAGATCACATTACGACCTTTGTGACCAGTGCTGCCCATGAAGTGGAGCGGGCTCAAATGACGCGGAATATCATTCTCAGAATGATTAAAATGGCGGAACTAAGGGATCCCATGGAAACAGGCGCCCATGTCAACCGTGTGGCCGCTTATTCCGCGGAGCTTTTTGAGGAGTGGGCCAAGAATAAAGGCTATTCCCATGAGGACGAACATGTGGTGAAACAAAAAGATGTGCTGAGATTGGCAGTCATGCTGCATGATGTGGGCAAGATCGCCATCACCGATCTCATCCTGAAGAAACCTGCACGCCTGAACATGGACGAGTATGAGGAGATGAAAAGCCATACCTACAAAGGGGCCAAGCTCTTTGACGATATCGAATCGGAGTTCGACGAAATAGCCGCTGAGGTGGCACTTAACCACCATGAGAAATGGGACGGTACGGGCTATCCTGGGCACATCGATCCATGCACGGAAAAGCCATTGCCCGGCCATGAGGGAGACAACGGTCAACCCCGGCCCAAAACAGGCGAGGAAATCCCTCTTTTCGGAAGAATCGTGGCGGTAGCTGATGTCTACGACGCCCTCTGTTCGCGCAGATCCTATAAAGAACCGTGGGACGAAGACCGTATTCTTGAAGAGATGCATCAGTCATCAGGGAAGCATTTCGACCCGGAAATCACTGAAGCATTCTTTTCTTGCTTTGATGTCTTGAAATCCATCAAGAAACGCTTCCCCGACGAGAATAAAGGGGAGTGAAAGGCGTCAATTTCCCTATCCGAATTTGCAATTCCGAATTTCAAATTCCCCAATCCAAAATCCGAAATCGGTGTTATCTTCCCATATCAACAATAGGTCTCACCTCAGTGATTTTGAAACGGACTGCTGCGTGTATCATGTCTGCAGCCCCCTTCCCTGCTGATTTGGCGATATTCTCTTTGATCTGTTCGTAGAAGCCCCCACCCGTCTCGATGTCCATCGCCTCAAGATAGACCCTGGCGCCTTTCCAATCCATGACCGTTTCGCCAGGTTCCACGACGATGAAAACGGCCTTTGGGTTTTCCTGCAGGTTGGCGAAGGATCGATTCTGACCAATCCCCATTATCACCGTGTTTTCATCAATCATCTGTGGTGAACCAAATATGGCCACATTCACCTCACCCTTTCGGTTGGCGGTGCTCAAGGATCCAATCCGCGGCCTTTTGTTGAACAATTCCATGACCTCTTTTCGGTCCATAGCAGTCCTCCGTTCAGTCTGAGTTTTTTTGTGTACGTAACTCTCCAGGCCATTGGTTTTCATCTTTACCATTTTTTCTAGTGAGGAACAATACCCTATTATAATTGGCCCTGTTAGAATATGTGCCGATCTGTTTTCTAGAATTGAGAGGGTCCTTCATCCATATGAAAATCTCTATTGACAACCATAATTCTTTCATCGACGATTGTTCTCATGTGCCAGAAGAATATTACCGTGAACCCTGAAGTCACCTATAGCTGGGAAGACGTGAAGTCCTGGGATCTAAGCGCCCTATTGGAAAAGGCCCGGACTCTCTCCTGGGAGATTCATGGGAGAAGGCTTCAGTTCTTTATCCCGGGCCAAATGTACTACATGGGCGAAAGGGGTAGATATCCGGCCATCTCATTAACTGGGACATCCTGTGCCCTCAATTGCGATCACTGCCACCGTAGAATCTTAGAGGGAATGATACCGGCGGTTGAGCCTAGCAGCTTGAAGGAGATTTGCCGGCATCTGGATGAGCAGGGCAATACGGGTGTGCTCCTCAGTGGAGGATCGGATATGCGCGGTTCTCTCCCCTGGCCAAAGTTCCTGGAATCCATCCAGTGGGTCAAACAGAATACCCGCCTCAAAATAACGATCCATACGGGACTCATTGACGATACGACCGCTACAGCCCTCGAGGAGGTAGGCATAGATGAAGTGCTCATAGATGTGATTGGATCTGAGGAGACCTTGCACCAGGTATATCATTTGCGGGAAGGCCTGGAAGTCATGGAGTCCTCTCTGCAAGCCTTAGCATCCACAAAAATGCCTCTTATCCCACATATCGTCCTGGGACTCCACTATGGCGAGATCAAGGGGGAAATGCACGCCCTAGAGATGGTGGCCAAACACCCCATCACCACCTTGGTGATTGTCGTTCTGAAGCCCATGCGCGAGACGCCCATGGACGGCATTCAACCACCAGTACCGGAGGATGTGGCCCGATTTGTAGCGGCGGCCCGATTGAGATTGCCTCAAATACCTATCTCTCTCAGTTGCGGACGCCCATTGGGTCGACATAGGACTAAAACGGACATCCTGGCCCTGGAGGCCGGTGTCAACCGCATCGCCATGCCTGCCGAGGAGGCGGTAGAAAAGGCCCAAGAGATGGGCCTGGAAATAGAGTTTCACAAAACCTGCTGCTCTAAAAGCTACTAGCCCTTATTTATTCTCATCATCGGGGATGGCTTTGTATCTTTCTGATTGTTGATCTTCTATCTTCTCTAGATCTTTTTTCGATTTATGGTACTGTTTGACGGCCCGATGTCCTGTCACCTCATCTACGACCTTTTCGCCGCTGTCGCATCCGCCCATCATGCCTATACCAGCAACGGCGATCAGTAGGATTTTGAAAGGGTGACACCAATTCCATTGACTCATATCTGATTATCCTCCTCAAA
>DAOVAK010000085.1 GCA_030671095.1 Deltaproteobacteria bacterium
GGATCGGCCGGTTTGATGAACAGCCCTGTACCATATTTGACGTATTCCCAGTTGCTAAACCATAGCAAGAGGATTTCGGCAAAAATCCAGGTACCGATGGCAAAGTAGACGCCCTTCATTCTAAAGATGAAAAGAGACATAAACAGGGCAAGCAAAACAGAGAACAGCCCGCCGAGAAATACACTCAGCCAGATATACACACCATAATAATTGGTTAGCACGGCAACACTATAACCACTGAAGCCGATAAATGCCTGCTGCCCAAGGGATAACAGGCCAGAATAGCCGACTAACAGATTCCACATCTGGGCCATGCCCAAATAGAGGCAGTAGAGGAGACAAAAAAAGAGGACGTAGTCTGAGCCCCAAATGGGAACAGTGGCAAAGGCGATAAAAAGTACGCCTAAAATGGGCCATCTGTATTTGAGCGTTTTGGTTTCCATATCCCCTAGATCTTCCCGAACAAACCCTGTGGTCTCATCCCCAGCACAATAAGCAAGACCGCATAACCGAAAATCAATTGATAGCCCGGACCCGTAAAGTGAGCGCCAATAAGTTGGGCCAGGGCGAGAATGAGACCGCCAACGAGACACCCTTTCATACTTCCAAGACCACCAATGATGACGACGCCGAATGCAATGATCAGATACTGGGGGCCGGTATGGGGGTAAAAGGTGAATGTCATACCCACCAGGACGCCGGCCACGGCGGCTGTCATCATGGCTATGCCCATGGCGTAGGCATAGATTCTTTTGGTGTTCACCCCCATTATCCGCGCACCCACCTCATCGTCCGATGCTGCCCGTATCGCCCTCCCCAAGTAGGTGTTTCTGAAAAACAGATAAACAGCGAAAATCACCACGACGCCGATCAGGAAATCCGCCAAATAGAGAACCGGCAAGTTTAGGCTTGCCCCTAATGGGATCGTCTTGATGGCCAGATCTGTCATCAGGCTGCGCGCATCAGGCGTAAACACCAAAAGTAAAAAATTCTGCACGATGATGGACAACCCGAAAGCGACCAACAGGGGAGGCTCCATTCCCTTGCCTAAAACCCGGTTTAGGAGAAACCCCTGAACAAAGAAGCCCACAAAGAACATCGCCGGAACAACCAAAAATAGGGACGCTATCGGGCTGACACCCAGCCAGGTGACCACGACCAGGCTCAGATAGCCACTCAGGATCATCAGATCACCGTGGGCGAGGTTCACCAACTTGACAATCCCAAATATGGTGGACATCCCAATGGCGATAACGGCATAGAGACCACCGAGTAGAATACCGTTCAAGACAGGTTGCATCAACCCTTCCATAAAGACTCCTACGGGGACCTATAATTACTAGCTAGCAGCAATACGACGTAGCGTGACCGCCCGATAATTGCGAGCAATCTGGAGTAGTGGAGTATTGGGGTAACGGAGTGTTGGTGTATTTTTAGACGAATGAATTTCTTGATTCCAGTACTCCATCGCTCCAGTTCAACCGTCGTAGCCAGTGGTTACTACGGCGAAGTCGGTTACTCCATTACTCCATGCATTTAAATACCAAAATAGGCTTTCTTTACCTCTTCCTCGGAAAGAGACGAGGGGTCTCCCGTCAGGACCATTTTCCCTTCCAGCATAATGTAGGCCCGGTTAGCCGCTTTGAGACTTCGTTTAACGTCCTGCTCCACCAATACGATGGTGATTCCATTTTGATTGATTTGGTCCAGTTGTTTGTAGATGCTCTTTATGACCACCGGTGCCAGACCGAGGGAAATCTCGTCGCAGAGAATAAGTCTTGGATCTGACATCAATGCCCTTCCAAGGGCCAGCATCTGCTGTTCCCCGCCGCTGAGCGTGTTTCCCATCTGATTGCGACGCTCTTTCAGCACTGGAAACAGCTCATAGAGCCTGTTCATGGCCTCATCTCTTTTTGGCCGCGTTCTTGGTGTATAGGACCCCATGAAGAGATTCTCGTAAACGGTCAACCGGGGAAATATCCGCCTCCCCTCGGGGACCAAAGTGATCCCTCTGGGCACCGTCTTATGGGGAGGCTCACCGTCGATCCTTTTCCCAAAAAACTCGACGGTTCCTCGAGTCGGTGACAAGAGCCCTGTAACCGTGTTCAAGAGCGTGGACTTGCCGGCCCCGTTTGCGCCAATGACAGAGACAATCTCCCCTTCCTTAACCTCTAGAGAGACGTTCCACAGCGCCTGAAAGTCTTTATAATGAACGTCTAATTCTGAGACCTTAAGGGCTAGATTGTTCGCCACTAATCCTCCTCCGCTCCCATGTAACACTCGAGGACCTCCTCTGAACTCATGACTTCTTCCGGGTTCCCGCAATTCAGCCAGCGGCCTTCAGATATCACCAACAGACGATCCACCCCTTCGGACATCATTGCCAAAATATGTTCAATCCAGACGATGGTAACACCTCTCTTCTGCATCTCTTTTACAATCTTCAGGACCTGCCCTGTCTCTCCTTCGGTCAACCCTCCAGCCACCTCATCCAGCAGAATGACTTCTGGCTGGGTGGCCAGCGCCCTTCCCAATTCCAGACGCTTCCGGTCGAGTAGGGGGAGTCCTCCTGCTAACCTGTCTTTCACGGAGAAAAGTCCGATCAGGTCCAAGATATCTTTAATCTGTCCCCGAGCCTTCTTCTCGCTCAATCCCCCGCCGTGCTCAGCAGCAACCAGCAGATTCTCAAAGACGCTCATCTTGTCAAAGGGCCGCGGGATTTGATAGGTCCGCCCCATTCCTTGACGACATCGCTTGGAAGGGGATTCATGCGTGATATCTTCCCCATTGAAGGTGATTGTGCCCGAATCCGGTTTGAGAATTCCCGTGAGGAGGTTGAAAACAGTGGTCTTTCCTGCGCCGTTGGGCCCCATCATACCCAGAATCTCCCCTTCTCTCACTTCGAAAGAGAGTTGATCAACCGCCCTCAAATGACCAAATTCTTTTGTTAGATGGTCTACTGCTAGGATATCTGGCATCAGTTATTGCTCCACCGCTGTATTGATTGGCCGCTTTCTAAGCGGTATGCCGCCTCAAGTAAATAAATTCGTGAGCGAATTTATGAATCGAAGGGCTTAGCTCGCACGCATGGTGGCTAGTTGTAACAGGGAACGGTAAGTTCGAGTCTTGCGTATGAAGCCCGTAATACCTTCCGGCACCAGTAACATGATGATGACGAGTAACGTACCTTGTATAATGAGGCTGATTCCAGCGTATCTGGCCAGCAAGAAGTGCAAAAAGACAACAATAATCGTGCCAGTAATCGGGCCCCCTTCAGTGCCCATTCCTCCCATGACGGTAGCGAGGATTAATATCATTGTCCACCGCACACTGAAGGCGCTGTTGGGCTCTATATATGATTGGTAAGTATAGAAGATGGTCCCGGCTAAACCCGTTACGAATGCGCTGATGATGAATGAGTACAACTTTAATTTGAAAACGTTTATACCGGAACTGGCGGCAGTTCTATCATTATCTCGAATCGCTGAAAGCCCCAGACCCAGCCTTGAACGTAAAACTATTCGCAAACAAAAACCTGATGCAATCACAAGACCGAGAGCAAGCCAATAAACCTCCGGCGTAGAAAAATCAGAGGCACCTTTTAAGACATAGCCAGCCCCCCCACCGTGTATTGACTTTCCGATAGGTCTCCAAAGTAAAAATACATACTTCAGTGCTTCAGGTACAACGAGTGTACCAATAGCGAAATAGATGCCACTCAGCCTAAAGACAGGAATAGATATAAGGAGAGCAAATAATGCAGCCACTATAGCTCCCAATACCATTCCTAGATAGATGGGTAAACCGTGCCATGCCCATATGACCAAAGTGTACCCTGCCAGCCCAATGAACGCAGGCTGGCACAGGGATATCAGACCGGAATAGCCACAAAGCAAGTTCCACATATTTGCCATGGCTAGGTATATAAAAAAGAGAAGAAGGTAAAGGATCCAGCTACGGGGCACTCCTGCTATCGGAAGCACCGCCAGCACGACTATGAGCGCTGCAAACGGTATCAGCCCTCCTCTCAATCCATGAATGATATCTCTCATCTTCCTCCTCTCCTACCGACCGAATAGGCCTTGTGGCCTCACAGCTAATACGACAAGTACTATGACGTAAAGGACAAGATACTGACCGGTAGCAGCACCTGGTAGGTCCAGCGCGTTAAGCACATGGCCACCCATGGTTTGAGCCAACCCCACAATCATACCGCCTAAAAATGTCCCCAGCATGCTGCCTAAACCTCCTATTACGATCACGCCAAAGGCGATGATGAGAAAGGATGCGCCTGATGTGGGGGTAAACGGAAAAGTCAATCCAAGAAACACGCCAGCTATAGCAGCAGTGGCCATTGCGATAGCAAACGCGTAGGCATATACGCGGTCAGTGTTTATCCCCATCAGCTGAGCCGCTCCCCTATCCTGTGAGGCGGCACTAATAGCCTTGCCCAAATATGTTCTTCTAAGAAATTCGCGGAGAAAAACCATCACAACTAAAGCGCAAACAAAATCCAGCAGATATACCAACGGGATATTGGACACGCCCACACTAAGACTATCAAGGGCGTAGGATGTGGTTAAACCCCTTGAATACGGCGTCCATAGTCTCTGGCAAGTATTTTGTATTATTAGAGAAATCCCAAAGGCAATGATCAATGGGGCTTCCATTGATATTTGAACAGCCCGGCTCAGGAGATATTTTTGGATAGCGAAACCGATTGCAAACAATAGGGGCATACCGACGACCAAGCTTAGGATGGGGTCTATTCCGAGAATTGTGAGTCTATGGCCAAAAATTTCGCCGGTCATTGCAAAAAAACCAAAGTAGGTACCTAATATGACCAGGTCTCCGTGAGCTACGTTTATCAGCTTCATAACGCCGAAAACCAGCGATAATCCTAAGGCAATTAAGGCGTATAATCCCCCTAATAGGATACCCATTATGAGGGGACCAGATAAGTCAACTAGAACTTGTGAGGTCATCTATAAAATCTCCTGATCAACTTCATACACCAAAGTATGCTTTTTTGACCTCCTCTTCCTCCCGAAGATCCGCCACATCCCCGCTTAAAACAACACGCCCCACTTCCATAATGTGTGCCCTGTCAGCTTCTTCGAGGCTTCGCCTTACATTCTGCTCCACAAAGAGGATAGTAATGTCCCTTTCTCTAATCTTCTTCAAAGCTTTATAGACCTCATTAAGAACGATAGGGGCAAGGCCGAGAGACATTTCATCAATAAGCATGAGCTTTGTCTCTGACATCAAGCCCCGCCCGAGGGCTAACATCTGTTGCTCTCCCCCGCTCAGTGTTTTAGCCAGTTGATTCTTCCTCTCTTCTAGTACAGGGAAGAGCTCATAAACCATTTTGAAGTTTTGTTCTTTCTTGGGCCTCGCCTTAGGATTGTATGAACCTAATATGAGATTGTCTAACACGTTCAGGTCGGGGAAAAGTCTTCTCCCTTCTGGAACTTGAGAAATGCCGAGAGCAACGATTTGGAAGGGATCCAAAGTGGAGATCTCCTTGCCGTCAAATGCAATGCTGCCCTTGGCAGGATGAATGACACCCGATATGGTATTGAGCAGGGTGGACTTACCCGACCCATTTGCGCCAATGATAGCCACAATTTCCCCGGGTTTAATCTCTATGGATATATCCCACAGGACTTGCAAACTGCCGTAGAATGTATCTATGTTACTAACCTTCAGTAATGTTTCTTCAGGCATTTCCTTGCTCTACTCTTCCCTCTTGACTCTATCGTAAACCACTGGACGCCATTAACCGAAATAAGCCTCAATGACCTTTTTGTCTTCCATGACCTCGTTTGGTATGCCTTCGGTGATTTTCATGCCTTTATCCATCACGATAATCCTGTCAACCGCCTCTACCATGACTTTCATCACATGTTCGATTAATATAATTGTTATGCCCATTTCCTGTATTTCTTTTAGGAGGTCCAATAACTGTGGGATTTCAGATTCGGTTAATCCCGCAGCCACTTCATCAATCATCAGTATTTTGGGACTAGTGGCTAAGACCCTGGCTAATTCGAGCCTTTTGAGAGTTATCACGACCAGATCTCCAGCGAGCATATCTTTCTTTTCTGAAAGCCCTACAATATCAAGTATTTTGGCAGCCTCATTCTCAGCGGCCTCCTTATCAAGACCCCTTCCAAATCTCGCTGCCACCACGATGTTTTGCATAGCTGTTAGTTTGATGAAAGGCTGCGGAATCTGATAAGTTCTGGCGATTCCTAGGTGGCAAATTTTATGCGGTGGGAGACCTGTGATGTCATTTCCTTTGAACTTTACTGCTCCAGAGTCAGGCTTGTATTCACCGGATAGGACATTTATTAGTGTTGTCTTGCCGGCACCGTTCGGGCCCATTAAACCTATCACTTCACCGGCCTGCACATCAAAACTTAGGTCTTTAACAGCAACTAATCCTCCGAAACGCTTGTTTATTCTATCTACTGAAAGAATCGGCGCTTCCATATCATTACCTTTGCCAGGGTTAGAACAGGCGAGAAATTTCGAAGCATCTGAAGCTTAATAGAGAATGGGAATAGTATCCCGCTGGCACAGCCTTCGAGCCAGTGGGCAAAGGCCGCTGCTCTTAATTCGCTTTTCCTCACCCACTGGCTGAAAGCTAGCGTGAACCGCCAGTCATATTCCTCTTATCAGGTCCAATCTTTATTAGGGAAGAGGGAATACCGGCTTATGCGTTGGAGTTAGCCAGTCGTGCTGGGAATAGGTTATTGGGAGTTCCCATACATGTGGTTTTTTGGTCTTTACCCACTGGCCAACAAAGAGCGGAATTCCGCTGAAGTGTTCCTCTTTAATGAACTTGACACGACCACTTATTGTCTTCATGTCGGTTTCCGCTATAGCCTTGTTAATTGCAGTTCCATCAAGCGTCCCTGCTCTTTGGATTGCATCAAGCATAACTTGAGTTTCATAATAGCCATGTCCTATAGCTGGGTTTAATGGTTGTCTTGTCGCTTTAGCCCATCTTTCAGCGAGTGATTTTGCGGTTGTGCCACCGATACCGGGACAGTACTCTGGTGGATATGATGTATCCCACCATACCTCGACAGCCACACCCCAGGGTAGGTCACCACCCCAGGATTTTGCATCTACGTAGAAAAGGGGCGCCCTTCCAATCATAGCTATCTTAGGCTTAAAGCCCAGTACGTGACATTGTCTCCACAGTGTCCCAAAATCAGGTCCAGGACAATTCCCCCAAAGGATTTCAACCTTATTTCTCTTCCACTCCTTTATTATAGGCGTGAAGTCTGTGGTGCCCATTGGAAACAGGCCTAATTTTTTTTCCATGCCTACAACCTTACAACCCCATTCTTTTAGTGCCCCAGGGAACAGCCCGTACCAACCCACGCCGTCTGGGTCATCCGACGCTAAGACCCCTGCTATCTTGTTGGTCTTGTGAGCATAATCATCCATCATGCCAAACCATGAATCCTTTATCGTATACCCAGGCTTGGCCCGAAAATCACCCGGCGGATATGGCATGATTATACGAAAACCCAAAAGCCAGGTGTATTCCCAAGGTGGTTTAATTTCCATCCGCATACCATTCCAGGGTTCAAAAGGACCACCTCCAATAATATGTGGGACCTTATATTTGTCAGCTATGGTAGCGACGGGGCCGTGTATGTTTACGGGTTCATCAGGTGACAGTAAGGCATGTACCTTATCGCCCACACACAGGTCTTCGGCAAGAGTCGCTGTCTTCATCGGGTCGCTCTCAACATCGCGGACTATAAGCTTGACGGGCAATTTCTTCCCGTACTCCTTGAGATACAGTCCACCTTGTTTGTTGATATCCTCGACAGCCGCTTTCATGCCAAATACACAGCCTTCACCGAAACCGGCAAACATGCCCGTCATGGGCGCAGGGGTGCCTATAAGAATTGCCTTTGGAGCCTTTTTTGCCTGCGCATAACCGCTGAAAATCAACACGCATCCCAAAAAGATCATCAAAGCGGTTAAATAAAACTTCTTCATTGTCACTCCCTCCTTTCTTAAATATGCCAAGGTTTTTCTGACTGCTTTCTTACATCGAAATACGTATCACCTCCTTCCACCTCAATCACGGTTGTCTTCAAGACCTATTTACACTCTCAGTCTAGTCATAAAATCGCTAAGCGATTTTATCTTTTTATATCCTACCAAGGGGTTGTCCCATAACTGAGTCGTTTACATTACTACCCACAAACTATGAAATCAAGTCCTTTGGTCCTCCCTGATTCACCATCAAGGCATCATCTCCGCGCCGAGACGGGATTTCGCAAGGCTCAAGCGGCGTTGCCTTCGATCGCTCCTCCCTCCAGGCCGTAGGCCTTACAGGGCCGGAGGCCTTGCGGCGTATTGCTCCATACGCCTGGTCGTCGCTCCTCGGCGCCCCCGCTTATTGAGGGGCAGTTTCTGCCGAGGTAGTACGGACTCAATGGCTTCCATGTCTTTGATTTGACTCTCCCTTTAATCAATACAAATCCTCCAATCTGATCCTCCCATGCTTTCTTGGAAGAAATCAATTGAAGAGCAGGTTAGGCAGGTACATGGCAATCTGGGGGAAAACAGTTAAGAGTACGACGCAGATG
This sequence comes from Deltaproteobacteria bacterium, assembly GCA_030671095.1. Next base: position 8,622 of record DAOVAK010000085.1, read on the forward strand.
ATCATACAGATAAGAAATGGCACTATACCCTTAAAAATGTCCTGC
>DAOVAK010000488.1 GCA_030671095.1 Deltaproteobacteria bacterium
GTAAAGAAGACTGGCCAACTTCTGAGTCTTGATGGGGGAATGGTTAAGGGGATAAGGAAGCTGTCACGTAGATAAAGAAGGAGAGAGATTGAGGAGAATGGTAATCTGGGCGCCTCCGTCAGGGTGGTTTTCCCCATCGACCTTGCCTTTCAGCCCCTCCACGATTCGTTTCACCGTGGCGAGGCCTAAACCCGATCCCCCTTCCTTAGTGGTAAAAAAAGGGGTAAAAAGATGGGAAAGAGCCCTTTCACTGAATCCCTGACCAGAATCTCTGACAGTGATTTTTACCATTTTCTGCCCTGGCTCAGAGGAGTCATCGCGTTCCACCATGTCGGCACTTACTCGGACAACACCCCCATTTGGCATGGCCTCACTGGCATTTAGAAAGAGATTCCATAGGACCTGTTTTATCTGTTCTGGATCGGATTCCAGCTTGATATCCTGCCTAAAATCCGTTTCCACCCGCAGTTTATCCGTCCAATTTCCGCTGTTCCTGAAGAGTTCGAGGGATTCAATGGTCAGCTGACTGAGGTCAAACTCTTGCAAGTCGAAGGGCTTGGGTCTTGCAAAAAGGAGAAAGTCGTTTACCAGGTGGTTCAACCTGTTTACCTCTCTTAACATGATGTCCATGAGCCGACTGTTCACGTCATCTTTATCCAGACTTTCCTTGAGCATCTGAATAGAACCACTGATGGATGCCATAGGATTCCTGATCTCGTGTGCTATTCCTGCTGCCAGTTCCCCGATAAGGGCAAGACCCTCCACCTTTTTCATTTCCTCTTCTATCAACTTCACCTCAGTCATATCCTGAAAGAACAGGATCTGGCCTTTCTGATCTCCGTCCGTAAGCCTAAGGGGTGAGATGGAGAATCGGAGAAATCTTCTCTCTCCATCCTCTCTCAAATAGGGTAGATCAATGAATTGATGGGGTTTTTTGCTCAATCGATCCGAGGGAGCTTTTCCATCGCCCAAGTGTTCATCGAGAAGAGGGAAAATATCCGTAATCTTCCTGCCTATGGCCTGGTCCGAATTGATGGCAAAAATATCCTCCGCAGCGGGGTTGAAAAGGATAACTCTGTTTTGCTCATCCAAAGTGATCAGGCCTGACATGATGCTTCTTATGATCCTCTCATTAAGGGCCTCCAATTTGATAAGATCATCCTGCTTGGCTCTAAGTTCGACTCGGCTTTTTCGAGCTTGTTCAGAGATAAAACTGCTGAGAAATGCCACAAGATAGAATGCAGCAACATTTACAACGATCATATAAAAGATATAGAACCTCTTATCCTCAGCAGGATAGTGTGCCAGGTGACTTCCAAAAGGCTCAATCACATCAAAGTAGTGTAGATCCAACAAAAGACCATAAAGAATACTGCTACTGGAGGCAACGATCATACCTCCCTTTCGGTAAAGCATGATGCTGGCATTGATGATGGTCAGGATATAGAGGAAAGAAAATATGCTCTCTATGCCGCCGGTCGCATAGATGATGGCCGTAATGAGAAACGTGTCCATGAGGAGCTGGGAATAGGCGAGCTTGGATAAATCTTTCTGATATTTTAGAAGGACGATGTAGACAAAAGTGAGGAAATAGATGGCAGCAATAAGGAGGTAATGAAAGGTTTGGATATCCCCAAAATAGGTCTTCGTCTCTTTTACCTGGAGAAAGACGGAGGCACCCAGAAGAAAAGAGACGAAGAGTACCCTCAAAAACATCAGTTTTTGAAGGCGACCAGAGAGCTCTGACTGGGGAATATTAAGGTCGGGATCGATCATGCTGACATCAGGTTATCCCATAGCTGCGGCCATCTGGAAGATGGGCAGGTACATGGCTATAACCAATCCGCCTATAGACCCACCGAGGAATAGCATAAGAAGGGGCTCTAACATGGACGTCAGTGCCTCTACTGCAGCATCCACTTCATCGTCGTAGAAGTCGGCAATTTTGCCCAGCATCGTATCAAGGGCACCTGTGGCCTCTCCCACGGCGATCATCTGTACCACCATGCCAGGGAAAATATCCGTTTCCGATAGGGGCTCTGCGATAGTCTGGCCTTCGGCAATGCTGCCCCTCACTTCATAGATAATTTCCTCAAGAATGACATTACCCGATGTCTTTGCAACAATTTCCAGGGAATCCAATATGGGCACACCGCTCTGGATCATTGTGCCGAGGGTTCGTGTAAATCTTGCAACAGCCGTTTTCCTGAGCAGTTCCCCAAATATGGGCACCTTCAAAAGAAGGGCGTCTGTCGCCTTTCTTCCCTGCTTGGAATTCCTGTATTGCTTAAGGGCGACAATAGCGATGGCCAAACCGATCAATATGAAAATAAAGTTCCCTTTTATAAACCGACTCATGCCAACCACCAACTGGGTGGGCGCGGGAAGGGCCGCTCCAAAACCGGCAAACATGTCTTCGAAAACAGGGATGACAAAAATGAGGATGACGGAAATAACTATGATCGCAATGGCCACAACCACCAAAGGATAGGTCATAGCCCCTTTTATACGGCTTTTTAGCTTCTCAGCCTTTTCAATATAATCTGCAAGACGCCTCAGGATCGTGTCTAGAATACCTCCCACCTCCCCGGCAGCTACCAGGTTCACAAAGAGTTCATCAAAGACCTTGGGGTGTTTTTTCATGGCCTCCGCCAGGGTAGAACCCCCTTCCACGTCTTTGGTTATTTCCTTCAGAATAGTCTTAAAGGTTTTGTTCTCCGATTGCTCTGCCAAAATGGTCAGGCCCTGGACCAGGGGAAGCCCAGCATCAATCATGGTTGAAAACTGTCTTGTAAAGACGACAATGTCCTTATTAGTGACCTTGGGCTGCAACCAGGATACATTTTCAAAGATATCCTTCGGTTTTGGTTTTAGTTTCTTGACTGCAAGGTTTCGTCTTTTCAGTTGACTAAGGGCAATTTTTTCATTAGCAGCTTCCAACTCCCCTTTCAGCTTCCTGCCCTTTTTGGTTTCCGCGACCCATAAGTAAACCGGCATCTCTGGCCCTCCCTTGGGCTTTATCCATTAAGAATAAGCGTAATTTAGCTATTTTAGTGAATTGGGTGACTAAAGTCAAGGTAACACTTTAGCCGTTTGAAAAGCCCCTGGGCTAAGCGGCATTCTCTGGAAGAGCCAAAAAATTTGCCCAGTGCCCTTAAGTATGGCGCACAAAGCGAAGTAGCTCTGATAGCCGTGTTCTGTCACCATTGAACTTGGG
>DAOVAK010000132.1 GCA_030671095.1 Deltaproteobacteria bacterium
GATAGATAGACCGCGATTGATCATGGCCCCCGTACCCGAACCTCGACTGTCACAGTAGATGCAGCCCTTATCAGAAATCGTTCCATCCCTGTTGGGACAGTTCAGCCCCGCATCTAGGGATATCTTCTGAACCCGCTCTCCAAATATCTCCTTTAGATAGGTATTGTAATCGCGATATCTTTTCATGACACGTGTTCCGTTTATATGAAAACACGAGGAAATCTTATTTGAGATTGTCTAGTCGTCTTCATAGCTCAAGATCTTAGCATTTATCTAGATCCCTGCTTTCGCAGGAATGACGCTAGCGTACGGCGGCCCATCTTGCGATGGAATAATGGATTTTTTGGAGTATTAGCCTTAGGCCTTGTGCCTTACGCCTATTGCCTCTTATGGACCGTCCCGGCCCTACTAGCCATTTCAGGTGGATCCGGGACAGCCGGTATCTTCAAGGTGAATGTGTGCGAATGGAAGGCTCTTCTCTGAAGGGCAATCACAGGCCGTTCCCTCGACAACAGTTTTTCCACGCATTAATTTTGATCGGAGAGTGCGGTAGACCGGCCTGATGGACAAGGCCAACAGGACCACGGCGCCGCCCACTTGCACCCAGGGCGGAATCACCTCTGTCGCATGACCCGCCATGGCTTGGGCCGAGACGCCCAAAATGGCATAGACCTGATCTAAGGCCAATCCAAAGATCACCGCTGACAGACCAATGGCCGTCAGGTAAATGGCGGTCGCCCTTTTTCCCAAAATGCCCAGAAGCACCGTAAGGGAAGTGACGTTCGTTGCTGGCCCTACAAGAAGAAAGACGAGGGCAGCACCTGGACTAACCCCCTTCAGAATCAGGGCTGCCGCAATGGGCGTTGAGGCTGTGGCGCAGATGTAGAGAGGGATACCCGCAGCCAACATAATGAGCATAGAAGGCAGGCCGCCTCCTAGGTAGCGTGTCAACACATCTGCTGGAAACAGGGCCGTGATCAACCCAGCCAGCAGTATCCCCACCAGGAACCAGACGGCTATGTCGTTCCACAGTTCGTTTAAGGCGTATGCCAGCCCTGCCCGAAGTTTTTCTGAAAAACTATGGTGAGAACGGTGATCCTCAGGCAGACATTCTTGGCCATCGCAGCAGCCATCTACCGGACAGCTAAGATCTGGCTTGACCTTACTCTCTTCATCCTCTTTGCTGAGAAGATTCTCTGTAAGGCCAGCGGCCGTGGCAGTGGCAAACGCGGCGGCTGGCCTGGCGATGGTCATGACCGGGTCCAGCAAGGCATAAGTAAGGGCCACAGAATCTACGCCCGACTCGGGCGTCGAGATAAGGAATGCCGTGGTCGCACCTTTATTCGCCCCTTGTTTTCTAAGTGAGGCTGCAGCAGGAAGGACGCCGCATGAACATAGGGGGATGGGGATGCCGAGCAGAGAGGCTTTGAAGACCGAACGAAATCTCCCCCGGCCCAGGTGACGGGCCACAGTGCCCGGGCTGAGGAAAATGCGCAACATTCCGGCCACCAGGACGCCAAATATAACATATATGGAGGCCTCTTGGAGTAGTCGCCACGACTCCCCTAACATCTCAAGAAGAAAGCTCATTTAAGCATTCCCTTCATCTCTCCACTTCGAAGGGCGTCACTCTGGGATTTCGTCGCCCCCTAAATGTAACCCGCTTCACGCCTTTACCTAGCTGATGGCGAGGAGCCATCTACTGTCTATCGGCTGAAGACCTTTATTCGCTAAGATGGTCCAGCCCCACCTGGATCATTTCTTCCACGTGATGATCATCCAGAGAATAGTAGAGTATTTGCCCATCTCGACGGCTTTTAACCAGGGCCAGATCCTTAAGGCGCCGAATCTGATGGGATATGGCTGACTCACTGAGACTTAAGAGGGCGGCCAAATCGCAGACGCACATCTCACCCTTCCTGAGCGCCATCGCCATCCTGAGTCGCGTCGGATCTCCCAGAGCCTTATAAATCAGTACGAGTCTGTCCACATCTCGATCTGGTATGGCCTCTTCCCTGGCCCTGGCCACTCTATCTAAATGAACCATCCGAACAAGACACCCATCTTCTTCAATCAAATTTGCTTTTCTGTTACCCATGATATCCACTTTAACATCTGAACATATGCTCAATTATAAGCAAATTATCCATTCTGTCAAGGAAATAAGCAGAATAGGTTACCCGGCTACATACGACCAGGCTTTGACTAGACACCACAGGGGTCTGGAGTGAGGGCGTGGCCTCACACTCGAACAAACAAGTTCCTTTACCAAACGGTATAGTGAACAATCACTTCATCCCGCATGACCAGGTTTTTTTCTTGACAGTATTTGGCTTTATGGCTATATTGCCATATATGCAAAACTTGGAGCAGATATCATGGTTCTGGATCTCTACAAGATGAAGGCCCAGGTGGCCAAAGCCCTCTCCCACGAAAGCCGTCTCATGATCATAGATGCCTTAAAAGAAAAAGATATGTGCGTCTACGATCTGACCAAGCTGGTGGGAGCGGATCAGTCCACAGTCTCTAAGCACCTCTCCGTCCTCAAGGGTGCAGGTATTCTCGATGATCGGAAGCAATCGAACAAGGTCTATTATCACCTAAAAACCCCCTGCGTGATCAACTTCTTCGATTGCGCCCTGGAGGTCATTCGCTCCAGATCAAAGCTCTCTACCATTTAATTCAGTGAAGCTCCCCGCCCTAAGAGGCGGGGCATCACCCCCAAGTTCGGTCAGCCGGGGGCTGAGAGACCGTGTCGCAATTCGTCATCCCCCGCCAAAGGCGTCGGGAGATCCAGAATGATTTGATGTATCGAGTACGGGGCAGGCTTGCGGGGCTCGCCCGGTCGAAGATTCCGACGCCTTTGGCGGGAAATGACAGTTTTGTCGAATTGCGACACAGTCTCTGAGGATCCGGCTTTGCTCGGGCCCTTAAGGGTTCATCGGATGGGGCAAGGGGCTTAATAGATATCCTTTTGAAAAGGGGCGTGGCCTCAAAATGAGAAGGAGTTGAAGTGAAAGAGCGTTATAAACTTCTACTTATTCTTGGCGTATTTGCTGCGTGTTATTTTGTACCCTGGCGCCATGCCATTCTTCAGCGCTCCTGGTTGGAGGCGCTAATGATGCTCCAGGAATATGCCCAGAAACATGTGTTGACCTGCTTGATCCCGGCCTTTTTCATTGCAGGGGCCATTGCCGTATTTATTTCTCAGACCTCCGTCCTCAAATATTTTGGATCCTCTGCCAACAAAATCCTTTCATATTCTGTCGCCTCGGTCTCTGGAACGGTACTTGCTGTCTGTTCCTGCACGGTATTACCGCTCTTTGCCGGCATCTACACCAGAGGGGCGGGCATTGGACCTGCCACGGCTTTTCTCTATTCCGGTCCAGCCATCAATGTGCTTGCCATCGTGTTTACAGCGCGCATCCTTGGCTGGCAACTTGGCTTGGCCAGAGCCGTAGGGGCGATCCTGTTTGCCATCATCAGCGGGATTCTCATGGCCTTTATTTTTAGAAAAGATGATGCAGCCCGTGCGGCTGGACATCTATTTCTTCCCGACGAAGATGTGAAAGGACGAACGCTCCTTCAGGATTCACTCTATATGTTGACCATGGTTTTGATCCTGATCTTTGCTGCCTTTGCTCAGCCTGCCCAAGAGTCTTCTGCTTCTTGGTCCCTCATTTTTGCCGCCAAGTGGTATATTACCGGCCTTCTCTTAGTTGTGCTTGCCGTTATGCTCAAGTCCTGGTTCACCCGCAATGAAATCCGTGATTGGTTGGACTCCACCTGGGGCTTTATGAAGCAGATCTTTCCCCTCTTGGGGGCGGGAATACTCCTGGCCGGTTTTATGCTGGGTCGGCCAGGCCACTCTGCGCTGATTCCAGAACAATACATCCACAATCTGGTTGGCGGGAACTCCATAGGCGCCAACCTGATCGCATCAGTCGCTGGTGCACTGATGTATTTCGCCACTTTGACTGAAGTACCCATTCTTCAGGGCCTGCTAGGGTCCGGCATGGGCAAAGGGCCTGCATTGGCCCTCCTCTTGGCTGGACCCGCCCTTTCCCTCCCAAACTTGCTTGTCATAGGCAGCGTCATGGGGCTCAAGAAAACAGCGTCCTTTAGCATCATCATCGTTCTGCTCTCCACCGCCGCAGGCCTCTGTTACGGCAGCCTAATCGAATAGAGACAGAAATAGCCAGTTATGGCGTATTCGGCACACCGGCAGTAGTGGTCAATGGTCGGGTAAAAAGCGTGGGGGAGGTTTTCAGAAGGTAGATTTAAGGCTTGGCTTTATCAATTTTCTGAGCCATAACCACCCTGTGATAATGGCTGTAGTCCTTGAGTCGGACTTTTTCCCCGTAACTATTGTTCGCTTCAATCAGTCCGAAGGCCGTTGTGGTCTGTTCCGGGTCCATTTCCAGTAATATCCACCCAGCCGGGTTCAAGTGCTTCGGTGCCTCCTGAATGATATTTCTTATATAAACCATCCCTTCCTCTCCGCCATCAAGTGCTTGCCTGGGTTCATAGTCCCTGACTTCTGGAGGAAGGGAATCCATGGCCTCAGAGCTGATATAAGGAGGATTGGATACAATGATGTCAAAGGTGAGTTCCTGATTCGAAAGGCCCTGCCACATGTCACTATGTATGAACTCGATCCTCTCTTCTACCCCGTGCTTTCTTGCATTCCCTTTGGCAATGTCCAATGCCTCCTGGGAGACGTCACTGGCCCATACAGCAACCGCCTCAAGCTCTCGGGCAATAGCCACGGCGAGAGCCCCGCATCCCGTTCCCAGATCAAGAATCCTCGTACACGGGCCCTCGGTCAGCCTATTTCCGCGGCACAAAGCGATCACCTGCTCTACCAGCAGTTCGGTTTCTGGCCTGGGGACCATGACCGGCGGGCCGACCGTGAAATCCAGGGACCAAAATTCCTGCACGCCTGTGATGTATTGAAGGGGCTCTCTTCTGAGCCGCCTTTTGATGAGTGAGCGATATCCTGCAACTTCCTGCTCATGAAGGGGTTGATCAAACCTGAGGTAGAGTTTTATGCGGTCGATGTTTAATTGGTGGGCTAAGAGACTTTCGGCACTCAAGCGAGGGCTTTCAATCTCCTTCTTTGCCAGGTAGTCTGTCGTAACTTCTAAGAGTTCTTTTATAGTCCAAGATTTCTGACGCACGGCAGTCCACATCTACGAAAACAGGCAAGAATGACCCGACTTTTGGGCCGGAGATGAATGACATCCTCTAACGGGGGCACCGAGACCTCCATGCCGCCAGTGTAATAGCCTTTTGTTATTGAGGCATTGCGTCACGGGTTGTTATCATTTTGGAAAGTTTTTTCCCCCTTAAGGGCCTCAGCCTGGAAATGGGTGATTAGCGGCTCAATGAGCATGTCCATCTGCCCTTGCAGGATCTCTTCAAGTCTATGCAAGGTTTTACCTATTCGGTGATCTGTCACCCTGCTTTGAGGAAAATTATAGGTCCTTATCTTTTCGCTCCTATCCCCTGAACCGACCATGCTCCGTCGTTCTTCTGAGATCTTTGATTGTTGTTCGGCCAACTGCATGTCAAATAGTCTGGATCTGAGGACCTTCATGGCCTTTGCCTTGTTCTTGTGTTGTGATTTCTCATCCTGGCAGGACACCACAAGGCCTGTGGGTAGATGGGTGATGCGAACCGCGGAATCGGTCACATTCACATGCTGACCTCCATGTCCAGATGCACGGAAAACATCGATACGAAGATCATCTTGGTTAATTTCCACATCCACTTCCTCCGCTTCCGGAAGCACGGCAACCGTAACTGCCGATGTGTGTATCCGACCCTGTGCTTCAGTTTCAGGGACCCTCTGCACACGGTGTACCCCACTCTCATGCTTGAGACGGCTGTAGACCTTTTGACCTTCAACGAGGAGGATCACCTCTTTGAATCCGCCCATACCAGTGATGTTCTGGCTAAGGATGTCCGTTTTCCATCCTTTTAGCTCTGCATATCTCGTGTATGCCCTGAAAAGATCAGAAGCAAAAAGAGCGGCCTCTTCGCCACCCGTGCCAGCCCTTATTTCCAGGATAACGTTTTTCTCATCATTTGGATCCCTTGGGAGAAGCAGCAGTTTGAGCTCCTTTTCCAATTCGGAAAGATTTGACTTGAGTGTATCAACCTCCTCCCGGGCCAGCTTTCTCATTTCTGGATCAGGGTCACTCAAGAGAGGGCTGTTCCTTTCGATCTCCTCTTGCAGGGCTTTGTATCTCCGGTAGGTGTTGACGATTGGAGATAGCAGGCTGTGCTCCTTTATATATTTTTGATAGGTTTTCTGATCGCGGATAATTTCAGGACGGGCCAGCTGCTTCTCGAGCTGCTCGAAACGTTCCACAATCTCCTCAACTTTCGCAAACATAGGATAATAACCCCATACAGTTCGATTTTCTTTGTTGCGCGATAATCACGGGGGGATTGAACAAAGTCTTATCAGGTCTTCTCGTTGTCAGCTGAATAGAGCTCTCTATTTTTCAAAGCAGATAGCCTTTGGCACTTCCCCCATGTCCGCTCGCCTCTACTCAGGGCAACTCCTCCAACCAAAGCTCAGACATAATCGCTCACCGTCGGAGGCAGCCTAAGGCGATTTGGATTGCTATTTTGATCCGCTCAGGGACTGTGTCTTTCAGAGGAAATGCCGAGGGGAGCTTTTTGAGTGGGTCTTCCTTAGGGTTTGGGTGATCAGATGCTAATCTTCCGCGCTTTTACTCTGACCAGTTGACGCCTTGGCTTTATTGTATTTTGCGTATTTACGTCTGAAACGTTCCACCTTGCCAGCCGAATCAACCAACTTCTGTTTTCCTGTAAAAAACGGGTGACACTGTGAACAGATCTCGACCTTTATCTCTTTCAGGGTGGACCCTGTCTCAAACTCATGACCACAGGCACAGTGGACAATGGCCTTATGGTATTCCGGATGAATTCCCTTTTTCATTTCTCCTCCCTTTATAAAATCGCTGAAAGCGATTTTATATGCGGAACGATTTTATTCACTCATGGATTCCAAAAAATCTTTATTATTCTTTGTTCCTCTAATTTTGTCCAGCAAAAACTCCATGCTATCAACGGGTGTCAGAGGGGCCAGGAGTTTTCGGAG
>DAOVAK010000084.1 GCA_030671095.1 Deltaproteobacteria bacterium
TCATCTTCTTTTCGACCCGTTGTATGGCCTTTTCCCCCGATGTTTTTGCCTCTTTTCCCGAAAGTCTTTTCGCTCTTCTGGTGTCATCTTACGCCACCGCTGACGTATTTCCTCTCTCTGTTCCGGAGTCTTGCTCTGCCACCGCTTGCGCAGTTTTTCTCTCTTTTCTGGAGGCAAATCTCTGTACCAGCGTCGTGTACCCCGAAGTCTCTCCTGCTGCTCCGGCGGAAGGCTTCGAAAGCGCTTATAACGTGTTCGGATACGCTCTCGTTGTTCAGGGGGCATCTTTTTCCAGGCCTTCAGCCGTTTTTTCACATCCTCCCGCTCCCCTGGCGTCATTTTTGACCACCGGCTCGCTCCCTTTTTTAGACGCGCCTGCCGCTCCGGTGAAAATTGGTCCCAGCGATCCGCATAAGGCTGTAAGGCTTTCTGCTCCTCGGGGCTAAGCTGAGTCCAAGGAACACCAACCTCCTGTGCCAAACCAACAGAGCAAAGGCCCAGAAGGAAGAACAGGGCCATGAGCAGTGGCAGATAGCTACGAATCTCTCTATTCATCACTTTTTGGTTCCTCATCTTTTTGTTCCTCATCGGGTAGCACTACATCTTTAAATTCTGTTGGATCCACCCACGTCCCATCCCAGGTTTCCCATTCCCCCAAGAACTCCAGCAACTCTATGGAGGGGGGATCCTGCTCGGCCCCCTGCGCGGCGACAGCACTCATGTTCATCAAGAAGATCATTGCCATTAAAAGGCGCCTACCCATTATGCTCTTTTTCCTTCGCAAGCCAGTCATAGAAATCCAGGTCCTCATACAGGTCCAGTTGCTCGCTGGAGGCGAGGATCTCAAGATCGCCAATGCTCTTATGGGGCTCTAGAACAGGTGGCCTGGTTATGTAAAATACGGCCACCAGGATGGCCACCAAGGCTGTCGCCATACCTGCCGCCGCAGGAAAAGGAAACCAGTGCCACAAACGGGGTTCTCTTCTTTCTTCCCCCTGCAGCGCCCGGGTGCGAGCCTGCCGCAGACGTGAAAGAATGTTTGCATCCAGGTCTTCCTCACTTTCATCAAGTAAGGCCCTAGCCCTTTCTAGAAATGCCTTTTCGCGATCCTGTTCACTCATCTCCAATACCCCTCCAGCAGGTTGCGCAGCGCATGAACTGCGCGTGAGTAATGGGACTTCACACTCCCCTCGGAGCACTTCATGGCCACAGATGTCTCCCTCACACTCATGCCTTCCCAGGCGCGGAGGAGAAAGGCCTGTTGCTGTCGTAAGGTTAACGTTCGCAGGGCTGAGTCAAGGGCAGCAGTAGCGTCGGCAAGAATTGCCTGGTCTGCGGGATTGTGCGCCTTGGGGTCTGCCAAAGTGGCAAGAGGATCCTCCCCCTCTTGCCCATCAGGCTTGTGCCCGCTGTCCAACCAGATCCGCCAGCGCCTTCGCACCCTGTTCCGGCGGTACCAGTCCCGGATTCGGCTCTGCAAAATCCGGAAAAACAGGGGTTTCCATTCCTTTTCCGACTTTTCCGAATAACGCTTCACCAGCCCGAACATGGCGTCCTGAACGATATCCAGCGCCTCTTCTCTGCTCCCCGTCGCTATCTGTGCCATGCGGAATGCCCGCCGCTCAACCGATGCGAGAAATCGATCCATTGCCAGCCTATTTTGCTGCATTCGCCCCATTCGCCATACTGGTGGATATGGTTTGGGTCAGTGGCTACTGACCCGAACAATCAGCCGCGACCCTCGCCCCCGAAAGCGTGTCCCCATGACAACAGGGGTAAGGGGCAGGCCTGCCCTCCCTCTCTCTCCGAGCCGTAGGCTCTACCCTCCGGGGCGTAGTCCCTACGGGACGGAGTCGAGCCGGAGGCAAGGGGGAGGGGGATTAGCGTCTGCGACCCTGTCTTTGATGGTACCTGCTCTGCAAATGACCCCCGCGCCGGTCCGTGCGCCAGTCCATGCGCCGATCCATTCGCTGGCCGCGCCTGTCAAGCCTTGCGTTGATGTGCTCACCACGACGGTCCATCTTCCGGTTGATGCGATCCCCACGCCGATCCATGTACCGATCCATTCGCTGGCCACGCCTGTCAAGCCTTGCGTTGATGCGCTCACCACGACGGTCCATTTTCCGGTTGATGCGATCCCCACGCCGGTCAAGACGTCGGTCTATGCGGTCCCCTTTACGCTCGAGACGGTCCGCCCATTTGGTTTTTCCTTGCGTGCGTGCCCTTTCTGCCTTTCGATCGTACCGAGCCTCAATCCGGTCGCCCTTGCGATCCAACCGCGCATCGATTCGGTCACCTTTCCGGTCCAACCGTCGCTCGACGCGATCCCCTTTGCGATCCAGCCGTTTCTCAATCCGGTCGCCTTTACGATCCGACCGCGCACGGATTCGGTCACCTTTCCGGTCCAACCCCTCTTCGATGCGATCCCCATTGCGGTCCCGTCGTTCATCAATCCGGTCGCCCCTGCGATCGAATCGGTCCTCGATCCGCTGCCCGGACTCATTTTCGCCGGCATTGGCTCTGGTTACTGGAAAACCTACCAAAAGAAAACACAAAACAAAGAGCATTTTTCTCATTTTTTCCCCTCCTTGTCACAAAGACTAGAACGCGTTCTTTATCTCCTAAAACGCACGAGACCAGCGTTGGTTGACAAAGGGGGGGGTATGAATGGTCTTGTCATATACCATCCGCCATATTTTCTCCACGGTTTTACGACGCCCATGATTAAATTTCTCGCACTGACATCACGCGGCAGTCACCGTGTGATTGAACAGGGGATAACGGATGCAAAAAGGAGAATTTGTTGGCATTTCGTGGGGTGAGCATGATATTCTCTTAGTTTGTGCAAAGAAAAAAGGGTGAAAAAGACACGATGAAAAAGAATAACGACCGAGACGTAAAGGGCAAACGTCCGAATGTGAAGATCCGTGAAATGGAAATTGACGACTTGGCCGATGTTTTTCATCTCGGCGAAATGCTTTTTAAAGCGGAAAAGGTGCCCAATCTATACCGCACATGGGGCGAGTTCGAGGTGGTGGAGCTTTTCAATAGCGATTCCGAGTTTTGTCTTGTGGCAGAGGCAAGGAAGAAGGTCGTTGGCTTTGCCCTCGGGACAACCATCGAGAAAAGTCGCTCAGCCTGGAAATATGGACACCTCATATGGCTGGGTGTAAAGGCCTCCTACCAGAGATCAGGGTTGGGGGAAAAGCTCCTCAATCGGTTCGTTGACGTGATGCTGAAAAATGGCGTCAGGATGGTGCTGGTGGACACGGAAGCGGAAAACCTTCCGGCCCTCTTCTTTTTTCGAAAAATGGGGTTCGGAAACCCCCAACAACATATTTACCTTACATTGAATTTGGCCGCTCAACAGAAGTCACTCAAGAAGAAACAAAAGGAAGAATCGCTGAATCGACGATTGCATAAGGTGATATGCGCGTCATAGGCGCGGCATCCGGAATCGACCATCAAGTATCCAACATCTCTCCCAGTTGCTTTACCAGGGCTTCTGCACCCTTGACGATCTCCTCAACCACCTCCCGTGCGCTCTTCAGTTCGCTGATGAGGCCGGCGATCTGCCCGCAATAGATCGTCCCCTCCTCCACTTCTCCTTCTGTCGTAGCACGTCGTGATCGTCCTAGGCCAATGAATTTCAGAAGATCTTGGGGGCTGATACCACTTTTTTCTTTCTCTATAATCTCCCCTGTAAGCCTGTTCCTGACACACCGGGTCGGTCCTATGTATCTGCCCGTGATGACAGTTCCCGTGTCGTTTGCCTTCAGGATGCTCTCCTTGAACCTGGAATGCCCCACGGCCTCGTGTGTGGCCGCAAAGCGTGTCCCTATCTGCACCCCTTTCGCCCCAAGGGCCAGTGCCGCAACAAAACCCCTGCTGTCTGCGATGCCCCCGGCTGCGATGACTGGAATATCCAGCTTCTCTACCACTTGGGGAATAAGGGCCATGGTGGTGATTTCCTCAAACCCGTCGTGTCCCCCCGCCTCTATACCCTCAGCAGCAACGGCATCCACGCCTGCTTCGGCCGCCTTCACGGCCAGAGTGGGGCTGGGGGATACGTGAATCACCTTGAGCCCTGCGTCCTGAATCCTTCCCGTGAACCTATTGGGGTTTCCAGCGGAGGTGGAAATCACGTGGACACCCTCTTCGATCGCCGTCTCTATCAACACCTCAGAGTCGCGCTTGGCAATGGGCACATTTATGCCAAAGGGCTTTTTCGTCTTCCCCTTTACGAGGCGTATTTCCTCTCTCAGCTCATCCATTGTCATGCTGCCGGCCCCCAGGATGCCCAATCCACCCGCTTCGGAGACCGCAGCGCAAAGCTCGTGGTAGCTCACCCACACCATCCCGCCCTGGATGATGGGGTACTCGATTCCCAAAAGATCACATAATTCGGTCTTAAACATAAGCAACTCCTCTGCTGAATCAATTCAACTCAATGACCACTTTCATGTATTCCTTGCCCCGCTCATTCCTGTGATCCGGCCTGGAGGATCTCCAGGATCTTGGAACTGGTCTTGCCAGGTACGACCAACCAAAGCCGCTTTAAATGATTGACTGGGGTTTTCTCCAACGCAGACCGCAAAAGGACAAGAAAACGTTCTTTGTCCAAAGATCCGTGTAAGGCCCCAATAAAAGGGAGGGCGATGGACCTCAGTCCACGACGTTCAGCCTCTTGAAAAATGGCATCCAGGGCGCTTGCTATCCATTCTTCCCTCCACGTGGGCTCCTCGTTGAGATCATGTACGACCGCAAGGAAACGCAAAGGTGACCCGCCCTTTACAAATACGCTCCCTGGATTTCTCGGCCGCGTCTCGATCACACGGGTCATAATTTTAATGAGGGGTTCCTTGGGATCATGCACCCTGCGATCAGCGCTCATGACAAGAAAGGTGTCCTCTTCTGCGGCCACCGCGTCCACCTTGAAAGGGGGTCTGCTGTCCGGCGCTGCCACAATATCCACTGACCCGATGGTTATCTCGTAAGGATAGTTGCCCCGAATCAGTTTTAACCCTGGTTTCTCGCCCACTCTATCGTCTATGCCGCGCTCCTATTTTCCTGGGCCTGTCTCAGTATTTGATGACATCCTCAAGCAGAGACATGCTGATGACCTCTTGGAGCCGGATATGAACCCGCTTGCGATTGCATCTCACCCCAAATTTTTTTGCCTCCATGATGTACCTCTCATTCATGGACGGGCTCTGCCTGCAATCGTGGACATCTGCATCCCTGAGGATGACGAAATGGTCACCCACGTCCTCAAGCTTCCCTATATAGAGAAAATTTGAATTGGTGTCTACCACGACGTTCTTGTCGCGGTAACTGAGTATTCCGTTGGCATCCCTTTTCTGCCCTCTTTTCCCAGAAGCCTTCTTTTTTGTTGAAGAGGAACGCCTTGCCTTTGGCATCTCTTTTCCCACGTGTCGTAAAGGGCAGGCCCTACCTCCTTGCTCAGGGCATTTTCAAAGTTACATTAAATAATTGATTACCCGCCCAGATTGTCAAGAAAGGGTAGCATTTTGGCCCCTCGAAACAGCCCTGCAAAAACCCCTGGTGGGTTGAGGGGGGTTCTCTGGATAAAGGACATGGGGCCAGGCGCCTCCTGTTTTAGTCTTCATTTATCACATTGATGAGTTGGCGCAGTCGACCGAAATCCTTTCGGTTGAAATCAAGGATGAGCCTTGGCAGATGGGCAATTTCAGGCTCTTCGCTCTCTTCTGGAAGGGGGCCTGAGAGCAACAGGTCACCTTGGGGAATCAGGATGTCGCCAAAATGGTTCTTCACCTCTTCCACCTTCTGCTGATCAATTTGAGAGGTCAGGCGGATCACCAATCTCTCTCTCACGTATCTCAGGCTGTGATAGCGATGGTAAAACCGATCGATCCTTTTGACGGCTTCCTCTACTGAATCGATCCGTTCGAAAAGCTTAAAATCCATTTCGCTGATATAACCCTGGACCAGGACCTCTTTCCTGAAAAACTTGAGCCAGCGTGACCAATAGGTCCCATCAGGCTCATCTATGAGGACAAGGGGCATGGGGTTACGCTTCCCGGTTTGCAAGAGGGTAAGGGCTTCCATGGCCTCATCGAGGGTGCCAAATCCGCCGGGGAAAAGCGCAACGGCATCCGCCTCTTTGAGGAAGGCCACCTTTCGATTAAAAAAGTACTTGTAGGTAATATTCCGAGGGTTTCCCATAAGCACGGGGTTGGGATGCTGTTCGAAAGGAAGTCGAATATTAACGCCAAAGGAGTGTTCAGGACCCGCCCCTTCATTGACTGCCTGCATGATTCCAGGACCTCCTCCTGTGATGACCATGTAACCCGCCTCTGTTAACTTCCCGCCGAATAGGTGTGCCATTTTGTAGGCACTCTCATTGGGTTGCGTCCTGGCCGAACCGAATACAGTCACCTTTTTCACGTTGCGGTACGGACCAAACACTTTGGTGGTGAAGCGCATCTCCTTTAAGGTGGAGTTCATGAGCTTCAGGTCTCCTCGATCATCTCCCTCCTGACCCGCTTTGAGGGCGGCCAAAATCATCTCTCGCACGATTTCCGGATGATGGATATGCCCTGCGAGTTCCATCAAGCCGTCGATCGACACATCCACGGGACCGTTGGTCCTGGTGAAATGAAGTTCCATAGGGTTACGATGCCTCCAAAATGAGATCTTGTGCACCAATTATGGTACATGCCTCATGTTCTTATGTTATTTAAATATTCGTAACATTTTAGCCTTTTGAAGCAACCGTGCAAAAACTCTTGGCGGGCTGAGCGGGGTTCGCTGGAGGGGCCAAAAACCAGGCCTTCTGTGCACGGTTTCTTCGGGGGGCTCCCTTGCCCTGGCGCCTGCGCACACGGGCCATCCAAACAGAGACCAGGCCAAGTTCAATGGTGACAGAACAAGGCCTCAGAGCTACCTTGCTTTGTGCGCCATACTTAAAGGCACCGAGCAAATTTTTTGGCCACTCCAGAGAATGCCGCTTAGCCCAGGGGCTTTTCAAACGGCTAAAGTATTACAAATATTCTATTTTACCACATTTTTGCCAACTTTCCTTTCAAATGGATGGGGAACGTTTAATAGGGTTGGGGAATGATTTTGCTTCTTCGGAGGCATTGTCGGAGACCCGGCGAGTCGATTCTTTTTTGAGGCCATGCCCTTTTTCTCCCTCTCTCCGAGCTGTAGGCTCTACCCTCCGGCCTGTAAGCCCTACCGTCCGGCGCGTAGCCCTACGGGGCGGAGCCCGGGCTGGCCTCCGGCTCGTAGAGCCTACGCCTCGGAGAGAAGCGGGGACGGAGTCGAGCCGGAAGCCGGGCCGGTGGCAAGGGGATATGTCAAAAAAACCTTCCCGTATGCGCGTGCACGTGATCCCCTATCCTTCTCATGCGCTCCAACTCTTCCTGGCTAAGAGCCCCTAGGTCTAGGGTCCGCAAGGCCTCTCGCATCTGTGCCCTGTTTTTTGGTCCACACACACAGACGTCCACACCTGGATTGGAGAGAACAAAGCGGTAACAGTCGCTTGCCGAAGATGCGGCCTCACCCACGGGCATCTTTTTTGGGTTTAGGAGCTGTCCCCATCGCGTGGCTGTGTAGGAGACAATGCCCGGCCTCTCCTCACCCTGGAGATGGGGAAAGATCTCCTCTTCCGCGCCCCGGTGGGCCGCGTTGTAACGGATGTGGAAGAGGTCGAAAACACCCTCCTCGGCCAACCGGGGAAAGAGTCTCCGGTTGTGGCCGGAAAGCCCGAGGAACCGATACAAACCCCTCTCTCTCATGGCCAAGGCCCTGTCCAAGACCCGCTGGGAAGGCGGCTTGTTGTACCAACCCAAAAGCAGGATATCGGCGTGATCCACGCTCACAGCACGCAGGGCCTTCTTAAGAAAGGTCTCCATGAGAACCGCAGAACGGGAATAGCTTTGGAGCACAATAACCAACGCCTCTCGCTTTCCCTGTTGGCAGATGTTCATTATCGCCTTGCGCATACCGCTTTTGCGCATGGACCCCCAATAGAAATAGTTGCAGCCCCGTTCGAACGCTTCTTCAAAAGCCTCCGCTGGCGCACCGTAGCTAGCCGCAACGCCCAATGGCCCCACCTCGAGCCCGGTTCGTCCAAGGATCCGTGTTTTGTCTAACGCCATCTCATCTCCTTAAATTATTAGTAACGTTCAAAAGTGTTGGCACAATCTTTTGAACCAGCAAGTTTTAATCGGATAGTCGACTCTTCGGCAATGCCAATCTCCTCAAGGTGATATCTATTTTGCTCCTTGCCGGTGGTCTGATCTTTGAGACTTTGAGAAAGATTTCCTAAATAATAACGGGACATTCTGCGATTAGTTAATGGGCGTAAAGCCTCAAAGATCAGACCACTGCGAAGTTTCGGTGGAATTTTTTCTGAGATATCACCTTTCGGAGACCGGCATTGCCTCCGACTAGATAACAGCAGATGCCAACACTTTTGAACGTTACCAAGAATTTACGGGGCAGTCCTTGGGCCTGTCTTTGATCTAGGCCCAAAAACGCATCCCCTATGTATGCTCCATGAGATGTGCTAATCGCGATAGGCAAATTGAACGATGGGTTCTATGGCGATGGATGGGAGAACCTGCAAGTAGGCATATCAAGAGAGTAAGGCTTTATTGAATTTCACCTCCATGGCCCTTGCCGGGCAGGCTACCACGCACAACTCGCAGGCACTACATCTGT
>DAOVAK010000631.1 GCA_030671095.1 Deltaproteobacteria bacterium
AAAGCGATATCCTGTGGATACAGCCGCGCATTCTTCTCTAAGAAATCGACAAGGTTCATGATAATCCCTCCCTATTGCCTTTGTTCAAGCTATAAAATCGCTCCGCGATTTTATGCAACGCCTGCCCGCCATTCCATCCTCCGTAGCAGGCTACTGCGGAGGACGGGCGCGAGCCGCTCAGGCGAGGCGGGCGGGCGGCGTCGCCGCTCCAACAAAACGAAATTCCTATGCAATCAAGTTAAAAGGAGTGGAATGAGCGTCCGCACATCATCCAGTTCTTCCAACCTGGAAACCTGAGTGACGATCTCTTCGGCTCTCTCCCTTGGTAGTAAGCCGCCGGAAAATTCCATGCAGTCCCAAAAATGCTGCTCATGCTCTTTGCGTGTTAGGGGATTCCCGGGGAAACCGGGGGCAATGTCCATCTGCTTGAAGTGCTCTCCCCCCTCACTGGTGAGAACCCGCATATCCAAGGCCGTATGACCCCGCTCATCCAGCTTTGGATCGGATATAACCTGGATCTTCTTGGACAGGGCCATGATACTCGGATCTATAACCGAGGACTCCTCAAAATAATCCAGTTTCGAATCACCCCTGACCAATGCGCTGGCAACACAGTACTGGATGCTGAACTGGGCGTTTACCCTGGGATTGTCTCCTATCTGGAAGGCATGCCCCACAAGTTTGTATGCGTATGGGGGTATGATAACCTCCACGCGCTCGATATCCTCGGCCCGAAAGTGCTGTTTTTGCATCATATCCAGGATGACCTCCGTGGCCCCCAGGGTGAGTCCGCAACTGGGGTATTTCTTGAACAGGATTTTCTCCAACTCGAACCGGTTGCCCAGTCCGTCAAGAATCGACGCAGGTTCAATCTGGTCTTTTCCGTACAGATGAAAGTACCCGTAGACACCTTGGAGAAAATTCTTCGGGCCGCTGATACCCACTCTGGCAAACTGGGAACACATGACCCCGCTCTGGGAAACCCAGCCCTGGATCACCCTCACCGCCAGAGAACCGTCGATATTGCTCTGGAAGCTTCCACCGCTTCTATTGAAAGCCAGGGCCAAAGCGTTCCATGTTTCAGATTCGCTCAGCCCGAGGATCCTGCTTGCCGTCACCGTCGAGGCAAATACCGTGCAAACGCCGGTGGGGTCAAAACCGTCGTAGGTGGATTCGGTCAGATTCAACCGGGCCGCGGTCTCAACCCCCAGGACAAGCGCGGTCAAAAAATCCGTTCCGCTGCATCCCCCTGCCAGCTCAGCGGCTGCAAAAGCGGTGGGCACCGCTGAGGCACCGATATGGATTCCCGGAGCCATGGCATCATCAAAATCGAGGGCCCTTGCCATGACACTGTTTACCAATACGGCGTTCTGAGCCGGTATCCTTCCTCCATGGATGAAAATCGTGGCCTCTTGGTTTCCACCCATCTCCTTGTAAAACCGAACCAGGGGCTCACATCCTTCGGCCCTGGAACCCGCAATGGTCGTCCCAAGAACCGTCAGGACCATGTTTCGGATTGTATCCAGCGACCTCTTCGGTATGCCGTCAAGGTCTGTGTGGACGATGTAGTCTACCAGTGCTTTCTCCACGTCCATCCCCTGTTTCCTCCTTTCTACTCACGCCTCCTCGATGGGGGCTCCATCAGAAGGTGATCGATCCGCCCCAGTATCTCATCCCTCATTGTACCCGGGGTAAATACCGCATTGACACCGATATTCTCCAAGGCATCCACATCCTGAGGAGAAATGACGCCTCCAAGAAAGGTTCGCACATGGGCCATATCCTGGTCCTTCAAAAGCCTGATCAATTCATCGGCGTAAAAGAGATGTTCACCACCCAGAAAGCTGACGCCAATGGCATCAGCGTCCTCTTCAATGGCCATTTGCACCATACGTTCAGTCGTATTGTATAGTCCCGCATAAATGACTTCATATCCCGTATCCATGAGCCATTTGGCTACGATGCGAATACCGTTGTCATGGGAGTCCAGCCCCATTTTTCCCACGATTATCCGCTTGCTTTTTGACATTTTTCAACAACTCCTCATTAGTTCTCAATCAGTTTCCGATCCGGAAATGAGATATTTTTTGCAAGATCAAGGCTTCCGGGAACCCGCGCCGTAGGCGTGGGACTGAGCGGAGCAAAGCGAGCGCGAAGAAATCAAGGGATTGCGCGGAGGCATACCGCGAGTATGCCGCACAAGGAATCCCGCAGATTGACACAGAGATTGCGGAAAAGGGCCGTTTCCTGAAAGAATCTAGTGGGCCATAACGCGGGAGAGTGTACGACCCACCTTTTTGAGGCTTTCCAGACTATCAGCTGGCAGGAAATAGTCCACATAGGGAAGTGCTGTTAGCATCCCCTGACAGATCGGCTTGTATTCCGTGTCCCCTGCCACGGGATTTAACCAGATGATGCAACAGGCCTTCTGGCTCAGGATCTCCATTTCTCTTCTCAAAGGTTCCTTTCCGCCCAGATCCCAACCGTCACTCAATATGACTACCACAGTCCGCTTGTTGAGAAGCCTTTGCGCATAC
>DAOVAK010000646.1 GCA_030671095.1 Deltaproteobacteria bacterium
TGAGCTGACATTCATAGAGATCAACCACTTTGGGATTGAACTTAGACCCCACTATCGTCCCGCTTTCAGCGGGACTGAGCTGTTTCTCTTTGCCGTCCTCCTTGCCTTGCCATAGCTTTAGCGACGGCAGGTCAACGGCAAAGAGAAAATTAATCATCTCTGCGTACTTCGCGTCTTTGCGGTGGGCAAAGAAATATTGTTTCAGGTGCGAACTAGAAACCACCGTAATAAGAAGCCGCTAATCGTATTGGCGTTCACCGAAGATCTTTGTGCCTATCCTGACCATCGTGGCGCCTTCCTCAAGGGCCACCTTATAGGAATTGGACATGCCCATGGAGAGATATCTCATCTCCACATTGGGCAAATTCATTTCTTTCAGTTTTTCAAAAATCTCCCTCGTCCTTACGAAGTAAGGTCTGGCATCCTCCGGATCGCCCGTGAAGGGTCCCATGGTCATGAGGCCCATAATTTTTATATGCTCTAGAGCCGACATCTCCTGTATCAACGCTATTGCATCATCTGGCTGGACTCCTGCTTTTTGAGTTTCCTCACCGCTGTTGATCTCAATGAGGACGGGCATGATCTTGCCGATTTTCCCACAGCACTTATCAATTTCCTTGGCAAGCTTTATGGAATCGACCGTCTCTATCATGTCGAAGACAATGACAGCTTTCTTCGCCTTGTTCCTCTGAAGATGCCCTATCATGTGCCATTTGGCCCTGTTTCCAACAACCTGGAAGGCCCTCTCTGCCTCCTGCACATAATTCTCGCCGATGATCTCTAGACCGGCTGCCACGGCCTCGTCAATTTCTTCTGGCGTTCTTGTCTTGGCCGCGCCTACCAGATGAACACCCTCTGGGAGTTCGGCCAATATCTCTTTCACGTTTGCCTTAATCATCTTCCGTCCCCTCCAAGAATACAGATACTCCAATTCATGATGTGTGTAAAGACACAAGGCGGAAGAAGTGCGTCGTGATGAAACAAAAACCCCCGGCTGTGCCGGGGGTCAATACTGGGCAACAAACAGATATTAATGCTTGCCAGGATCGAGTGGCACGCCGCGTCTCTCCCATGTAATATAGGCCTCCAGGGCAATCATTTTGGGATCGTCCAGTTCCATGGGCTCACCCTCCAGAGGATTTTCAATACACCAGTTGATCATATCCCGTAAGGTGGCTACGGAACCTATTTGTTTTTGAAACTTGGGATAGGTTTCCGGATGGGTATTGGACGCATTCGGGTGACACATGTCGCAGGAGACGCTGTTGGTGCCGAGTGCACTATGAAAGAGCCTCTCTCCTTCTATAACCACATCCATAAAGGCGTCCTGCCATTTCTTGCGATCTTCCTTTTTAAATTCATCGGCTCTCAGGCCTGGGATTAGGCTTGCCGCTAAGATAGAAATCAGACTTATACAGAGAATGACCTTGTATCTCATAAGAACCCTCCCTTTGTTATCGACCCAATTGAGCGGAAATGCTCAATTGGGGCATTAATAATGGGTTTGTGGTGGAATTCGTTTTGAAGGATCCTGGTACTGTGAATCCATGAAATGCCCCGCCTTTTCGTCGTATGCTATGGTTCTTGACGTGTTCTCCCACAGATCAAAATGCTGGGATACACGACTCGCTTCAACAGTAACCTGGGACCATCCGGTCGCATCTCTTTCATGAAAAGGGTCTGCCCGATTCATAAAGACGGTCATCTTGGGTACCATGTTGAGTTTTTGGTTGTAGGTGACTGGATAAGGCCAAGGCCATGCAGTGGACATCCACGCTTGAAAGCTGATGTTTTCGATCTGGTTATAGAGGATCTGATGTACGTGGCCATGCAGAACCGTCACCTTCTTGAATGGCCTGAGTAAACCCTGGACCACCTCCGCATCATCTGTCCAGAAGTTCCAGGGCTTAAAGACCTTGTAAAGGGGCGAATGAGATAAAACGATGATTGGCGTATCATGGCTCACTTTGGAGAGGTCAGTTTTCAACCAGTTGATCTGCTCGAGTCCCACCATGAATGGTGAACCCTGGGGATTATCTAGTCGAGCCATCTGTAACATCCGCTCTTCGGGGGTGCGCCAACGTTCAATCCAGTCTTCATAGGTGAGAATGCTGTTCAATACGACAAAGTGAACCCCTTTATGATCAAAGCTATAATAAAGCTTGCTCACTTTCTCTTCCCAGTATCTTCCCATATCCAGATAGAAGTCATGTTCTCCAATGACAAACTTAATAGGGACCTCAATCTTTGAAAGCATTTCCAGTCCGTGATCGAGCTCCTCTTTTTTACCGAGCTGAGCGAGATCCCCGCCGAAAACAATAAAATCAGGCTGTGGCCACATCAGGCCAGTTTCAGCAACCGCCTGCTGCAATCCCTTGTCAAAGTTATTCACAAATTTTGTGCCCTTGATATGGGTGAGATGGGAGTCAGAAATGACGCCAAAGGTGAATTTTTCTCCCTCCTTTCCCCAACAAAC
>DAOVAK010000391.1 GCA_030671095.1 Deltaproteobacteria bacterium
GCGTGGTGCGCCCGGGCAGGATAGCCCAGTTGGCGGATATAGTCGGCCAGAATGCAGGCAATAAAGCCGGAAGTGGTGTAGGACATGAAACTCATGGAGTTGCTTATCCAGTCGTTTCCTGTGAAAGCGAGCTCGGTCCGGGAGTCCTGATCGATCAGGATCGCAATGGCATACTTATGGTTAAGCTCGATCTTCTCGCCGCCATGCCAGGCCCCCCAAGAATAAACCGCGTAAGGGGGTAATTCGCAGATACCCACCAGATCGGCCCGCAAGAAGTAGGCTGTCTCCTTGATGTGTCCTGCCATCCAGACCGGATCATCAGGCAAGGGCGCTATCTTGTTGGCCACTTCACCGTCCACGACTTTTCTTAGGGTAAATCCCATCTTCACAAGGGCGTTGGACAGAGGATGCTTTTGCACGAACCGGAAGTACTCCGTCTTGAGTCGGGGGCCAAAATCCCCGCGTCCAGCTCGCATGAAACCGCTCTCCCGCTCGTCTACCCGCTCAACAAGGTCATCGTTAATCTTGGTCGTCGGGCGATCAACCCGTTTTATTTTGTCCATGGGATAAGGATCACACTGGCCAAATTCGTCATGATCACGCATTTTCGGTGTAAACAACTTCATCAATCATCCTCCATCTCAGTATGAATGGGCTCAGCCCCTCTTTCCTGACAGGTTGTGTCTAGAGCAGACCCCTTTCTTTATTCGTTCTAATTTGGAAATTATTCTTTTGGCCTCAAATCCAACCATCTTTTCGCTTTAAGTTCAAACCTTGGTAATGTGTCAAACGGCACAAATTCCACCGGAAGCTTGATGGTTAGAGAATTCTTTATAGCTTCTTCCAACTTTGCCTTCAGTTGGGGATAAATGCTTTGATCAATCTCGGGACGGGGCTCGGCCTTTACGGTAACCTTATTTAGCTCGCCTTTTTTCTCAATGACCAATTGGAATTCGTCTCCCATCTCAGGGAATTTCCTTATAATGTCTTCAATCCCAGAAGCAAATATGTTCACCCCGCTTATCGTAACCATGTCGTCATATCGGCCAATGATTTTGAATCTCGGAGATGTTCTCCCGCATTTGCAGGGAGAATCATCGTAGACACATAAATCCCGGGTCCTGAAATTAAATCCTACGACCACCGTTTTTTGAACAAGGGAAGTAAGGACGAGCTCGGCCACCTCCCCCGGTTCAGCCGGTTCGGAGCTGTCAGGCTTAAGAAATTGGTAGATCATGGTATCTTCGGAGGTTGTATGAAAGCCTCCCTGTTCCTCACAGTCTATCCCGCATATGCATGGGGGCGAGAGTTCGCTTATACCCATAAAGTTCCTGGTTATTCCCGGGGAATCGAAGAGATCCTCAATTCTTTTCCTTGATGCGTCGGGGCAAGGTTCCCCGCCTATAAATATGTGTTTGAAACCAAGGTCTTTGAGATTGATACCCCTCTCCTTTGCAGTCGCAGCCATATGCAAGATATAGGATGGAGTCGTCACGCTTACCGTAGGTTTAAAATCCCGAATCAAATCAAAACGTTGCTTGGTATCAAACGGCTGACCAGCTGTTATGCCGGTCACCCCCATCTTCTCAAAGGCGAGCTGAAATACCCAGCCAGCTGTCCAAAGGGTGAGGGGGAAGGGGAGAAATGCCACATCGCCAGGCCTTACGCCGCCTGTCCAGACAGCTCTTGCTGAGGCATCTGCATATATACCCCACTCCTCCATATCCAAAAGAAACCGCCTCGGCTTGGCCGTCGTGCCGCTGGTGCTTAAAAACTGCCCGCGACCTTTCAAAATTTCTTCAACCGGACAGCATAAGAAGCCACCGAAAAGGCTACCCTCTTCTTCAAGGTGAGCCGTATGGACGCCTTTATGCATATAAGGAACTTTAGCCAGATCATCTACGCCTCGAATATCATCTGGGGTTATTTTGGCCCTCATGAATTGTTCCTGCCAAAATCTGGAGTTGGAGAAAACATATTGAACCTGCTCCCTGAGTTTTCTCTCCTGAATGGCCCGAATCTCTTCCCTCGGCGCCGTTTCTATCCATCCAGACCAGTACTTTTTATCCTTATCCCCTTCGACCATTTTAACCCCTCTATCCAGTGATCATGAATCTCGCTAGACATTGAACAGCCGTCCAATCGCGTGTGAAATCACGATTCTTCCAAATAGGTGAAATCGACCTTATCTCTCAACCACTTAGGATCAGGTTTTGGTTTTTGGCTGCAAAAAATCTCCTCTCCCTTGACGAGGAACTTCCTCATAAAAGGTGCTCGCTGGGCTATCTCTCTAGCGGATCTGTGCAACAGGTTATTAGCATGGCTCCAGGGGCAAACCGCCTGGCATATGCCACAAGTACGTCCTATGGCAGCCCAATAACCATAGCACTTATCAGAGTCTACATGCCACTTCCGATATCCTCTGACGATTGACCGTTCCCCTCTAGGGATGGCCCCTGATGGACACGCATCAGCACAGATGCCACACTTTTCACAGAAATCCTTGATACCAAAATCCACTGGTTTATCCGGTACCAATGGCAAATCCGTAATAATGCCACCTGGCCTCCAGTTATTCCCAAATTCCTTCGTAAGGGCATAACCACACCGAGCGTCTTCACCGATGCCACAATCAATAAACAAGGGGGGTACCATATAGGGCGTATTCGTTGTCGGACTTGGCCTGGCATGCCAGCCCAGCCTTTTGATGTAGTCGGCTATGGCAAATGATATAAAGCTGGCATAGGAATACTTCCACCCAACCTCTAAGTTCACACCCCATTCCGTATGCGTCTCGATAAAATAAGTACTCTGGGGTACCGCTACGCATATCACATATGGATAATTGGTTTCCTCATCATAGGACTCCCCGTATGCAGGAGCCGCTGCATGGGAATAAACCCACCGCCTGTCCATTTTAGCGATCCGTACCCTGCCGGCTCCGAGATACAGAGCAAAGCCCTTAATTTTTCTGGTCATTTGTTGAGGATCTGGGGTGGCCTTCTTGGGATTCGGCCCCCTCCCTGTGGGCATTACTTTCATCTTGGCCTGGTGTTTGAAGTAGTCTGGACGGCCAAAAATCCACGCTCGGCTGAACGTGGAAATTGACATCTGCTCAGTGATGGGACGTTGCTCTAAAAGCTTATTGCCAACCGTCCTGGCTCGTGTCCGGTTTTTATCGTCCATCTCCTTCAATTCCGGGTGACGGCTGTAATATTCCTCATACCATGGCGTCCCTTCATCCAGGGCCATCCTGGAGAAGACATAATCCCGCGCATCGACCCTTTCAGTGGGACCGACCACCTCGTAGGTGGGGTTCTTTACTTCCGGCGGTTGCGCAAAAACATATGACCTCCATGCTCCAGCATCAAGGTCCATCTGATCTGTTTCATCTCTTGATATGATGTGTAACATGCCACTCCTTTTTAAGATGACTTTGGACCACTGCCCATTTGTTGTTTTCAATGACCAAGAGAGCGATCAGTGAAAGGGATAGAGGTGTCCAAACTTGAATTGTGGATAGTGCTCAACAGGAAATGTTTGAATCTCCTGCCATGATCAGATGCTGCCGAGGGTTGAGCTTAATGCCGGATAGGATGCGACAAGGCGTGGAAGGATTCCAGGCTTGACCCCTATCATTTTCTTGAAGAGGATCCTAATTTGATCACCGCTTTCTTCATCCGGTCCATGGCTTCCTCTATGCTGCCTGGATCAGTTGCGTAGGATAACCGAATAAATCCTTCGCAACCGAACCCGGTTCCATTGGTCAGGACCACGCCTGCCTCCTTGACCAGATACTCAGCCAACTCGAGGGAAGGTATGCCCAGTTCTCGGATATCTGCAAAGGCATAGAAGGCCCCCTTTGGGGTCATACAGGAGACGCCTGG
>DAOVAK010000546.1 GCA_030671095.1 Deltaproteobacteria bacterium
GTCGGGTTTTACACCCGGCCCGTGACTGACAAAAAGGTTTTGGAAATTTGGAATACCTTATAGTGGAACTCCAGGTTTTGCAATTATATAGTCGTACTTGCCGTATTAGGTTCCTGGTATTTCTTGATTTACTCTTTTGCCAGACATGTGAGATACTTACATGACAACAAAGCCATTTAGGAGGGGGATATGGAGATAAAAGGAGTCTGTATCGTCGGAATGGGAACCATGGGAAGTCAGATCGGGCTTGTCTGCGCCCGGGGCGGTCATGAAACGGCCATGGTGGACACCTCTACTGAGCATGTGGAGAAGGGGTTAAACAGCATTCAGTCTTTTCTAAAAGGCCAGGTAAAAAAGGGAAAGATGGAACAGGAGATGGTGGACAGGATTCTATCCCTCATCAAGACCGGCACGGATCTTCATGAAGCCGTGTCCAAGGCAGACTTGGTCATAGAGGCCGTTAACGAGGATATAGACCTGAAGAAAGCGGTCTTTAAAGAATTGGATGAGGAGAGCCCTCAGGAGGCCATCTTAGCTAGTAACACCTCGACCCTCTGGATCGCGGAAATAGCCGCTGCCACCGGCCGCCCCGATAGATGCATCGGTACCCATTTTTTGATTCCAGCCGCCCTGACCCCCCTGGTGGAGGTTGTCCGGGGACCGGAAACCTCTCATGAGACCCATGAGGCGATCATCCATTTCCTCGGGAAATGCGGGAAGGATACGGTGACCGTGGTAGATTCACCCGGTTTTGTCATCAACCGCCTCTATCTTCCCTTGGTCAATGAGGCCTTTTTTGCCCTTGAGACGAACCTGGCCAGCGCGGAGGAGATAGACAAGAGTTGTACCAAGGGATTGGGATTCCCCTTGGGACCGTTAGCAGCCGCCGATGCCTTTGGACTGGACATACTCCTTGCCTGTATGAACACCTTTCACCGCGAACTTGGGGACAAATACCGGCCGGCCCCCCTGCTGGTGAAGCTGGTGAAGGCTGGACATCTGGGACGGAAGACGGAGCGAGGGGTCTATGAATATGGGAAGTGATGGAACAACCCCTGGCCCAGAGGAGGCACGTACGCGGTCGGGTGTAAAACCCGACCCTACGGGTAGGGTGGCATTTCACATGCCACCGGCTGGATTGAAGGAGACGTGATGGATTTTCAATTATCAGAAGATCAAAAGTTGCTGAAACAAACCATGAGGAAAATAAGCCTGAAGGAATTTGCTCCCAAGGCGGCTGAAATTGACGAAAGAGAAGAATTTCCTTGGGACAACAAACAAATATTAGAAGAGCAGGGTGTGTTTGGCATCAATTGCCCGGAGGAATTCGGGGGTGCGGGGGCAGGAGTCTTATCTCTAGCCATTGTTATCGAAGAGGTGGCTCGCGTGTGCGCATCCACGGCCCACATCATTGCGGCGAACGCCTTGGTCACTGACACTTTGACTCGCATGGGAACCCATGAACAGAAGCTGAAATGGCTAAAGCCCCTGGCAAAAGGTTCTGTACTCGGGGGCACGGCAATTACCGAGCCTGAGGCGGGCTCCGATGTGTCCAGCATAAAGACGACCGCTACAAAAAAAGATGGGGGATATATAATCAACGGGAACAAGAGATTTATCACACATGGCAGTACAGGAGATATCTTTACTGTCGTCACCTGCACAGACAAAGCCAAGGGACACGAAGGAATCACCCTGTTTGTGGTTACAAGCGACACCCCAGGTTTTGTGCGTGGTAAAAAGGAAAAAAAGATGGGCCTCCGCGGATCTGATACGACCGATCTCATTTTTGAAGATTGCATTGTCCCGGAAGAAAACATGATTGGAGGTTTGGGCGAAGGGTTTAAGATCCTCATGGACCTATTGAATCACTCGCGTCCATCCATAGCCGCAGAAGCGGTGGGTATCGCACAGGGCGCTCTGGATGCTGTTCTGGAGTACAGCAAGGACAGAGTCCAGTTCGGGCAGCCCCTTTCAGAATTTCAGGGGGTTCAGTGGATGATAACAGATATGGCCCTTAAGGTGGAGTTGGCGCGAACCCTGCTTTATCGCACCTGCTCTATCATTGACAGTGAACCGGAGTCTGCTGAGATCCCTAAGCTGGCCGCCATGATCAAGTGGTTTGCATCAGACACAGCCATGCAGATAAGCACAGATGCGGTTCAGATTTTTGGCGGCTATGGTTATGTGAAAGAATACGCTGTGGAGCGAATGATGCGGGATGCGAAGGTGACCCAGATATACGAGGGCACGAATCAAATCTGCCGAAACATTGTCATAAGACAATTGCTGGGTTAGGGATTTCAGACAGGATTATTAATCACCCCAGTTGAATAGGCTCCGCATTCAACGGGGCAGGCGAAAAAAAAGAAACCACGAAAAATTTTCTTAGACAGGATTTACAGGATTTCAGGGATTTAAAAGCCTCGAAGAACGGGTCGCCCCAAAGCTTCCGCTGCATGGGAATATGGTCCTCGCTGATATATTCTCTGGACACGACTCCTGATCCGCAGATTACACAGATTCCACAGCCGTTCTATCGCAAATGCATTATAGATCGCTCAAAAGTGGCTTGAAATAGCTATCTCGGATTAGGAACAAGCTAGCTTGTTCCTAATCCGAGAAGCTTTTCAAGCGCCTTGATGTGAGTCTTCAAGGCCTCCCCGCGCACAAGTGCGTGGGGAGCTTCTGAGCGATCATTCATCCTCTCTTATTCTATCCGTGCGATCCTGTAAATCCTGGTGCGCCAGGCAAAGCCTGGTCAATCTAGTGAGCTGAATAGGTGCTCACCATGTAGTTGTCCGTTTGACATGTAGCTGCCCGATCGCGGGACGGGGTAACCCGGTCTGGTGCGAAGCTTCGAGGCAGCGAAGACGCGAGCCGTAGCGCAAGCGAACCCATTTCGGCCTCGTTAAACTTAT
>DAOVAK010000759.1 GCA_030671095.1 Deltaproteobacteria bacterium
TTTATCTGAGACATCGCCCACAGTGAAACAAAGATGGTCCTCATCCATGAAAAAGAAGTCATAGAGATCCCCTCCCACCTCTCGGGCAGGATCCAACATGGCGTAAATATCAAACTCAGCTCTATCCGGGAATGGAGGGAATACTTTTGGCAGCATACCCATCTGGATATCGTGGGCGATTTTCAGTTCACTCTCAATCCTCTCCTTGGCAGCCGTCGTCTCTGTCAACTCTTTGATATATTTCTTCAGGGAGCTTTTCATGTAGTTAAAGGAATCAGCAAGTCTTCCCACCTCATCTCTTGATTTGATAATGGGAATTTCCACATCCAGATTTCCGGAGCCGATCTGTTGCGTTGCCCTTGATAGTAGCCTCAGGGGTTTCGTTATTGAGCCCGCAATCCATACGATAACAACCAGAATGACCAAAAACCCGGCCAAGCTGATAAAAAGAACGGTACGATTTAGCCTGGAAATATCTGCCATCAGTTCGTCCCGAGGAAAAAGGACACCTAGAGACCAGCCGCTGGCGGATTGTGGGGCATAGACCATCCAACAATTCTCTCCCGTGACCATGCTCCGGAACGGGACAAACCCTGATTTACCTCTTATCATCTCCCGCCCCAGTTCCCGCAGCAGGGCATCTCCCTTTGCCTCGGCTACGCTGAATATGGTCTCATTCATAATAAAATCTGAAGCTGGGTGCGTTACAAACGTTCCATTCTTGGTGAGCAAGAACCCATACCCGGTCTTCGCGATCTTGATGGAGGCAACCATTTCCTGGAGCCAGGAGAGGGAGATATCCGCTGTAACGATCCCCATGAATTTCCTCTTCCCCGAGACAGTCTTGTAAAACGGGACAGAGTAGGTGGCCATGACGATTTCCCCGGCTCCCACATCGTAATAGGGTTCTGTCCATATGGGGCGATCAAGCTCTTTTGGGATCTGGTACCAATCCGAATAAAAGTATTCGTAGGGTATATACGTGAATTTCACTTTCCCTTCAGACTTGAAGAAATAGGGTGCGAAGCGAAGCGTCTTGCTGTCGTAAGCATAAGGTTCAAAGGCGATTGTGGCTCCATATATCTCCGGATTATGCTCTATGACTGAGCGGATCAGCTCCATGATGTCATCACTATCATAGGAGGAACTCTCCAGAAAATAGGCGAGGCTTTCCGGAACCTTTTCTAGGGCACGCAGAACCGAATCAATTCGGTTTACGGTCGCTGAGGCCACACTGTTTGCATTCTTCTCTATGTTGTTGGTTATGATTTGGCGGGAAAAAAAGTAATTATAGATGAAGATAACAGAAAAGATAAGCGTGATGCTCGTGAGAATGAGCAGAGCAAGCTTTAAAGCCAATCCTCTATTTTTCATCATATACACTGCACTTTCGATAGAAGGAGGTGTACTCTGGAATCTGTTTTATGAGCCCATTATCTTTTAGCGCCTTACCCACCCTATGATAGTCTTCAGGTTGGAGGATTCCCGTAGGTACGCGCAGATCGGGCGGCAACATGAGGTCTTTCATCCTCTCAAACATCCACTTCTGGTGCACTCGGGTTGCTGGAATATGCTCGTTTTTCAGATTCTCCATCACAATATCTAACGCCAATTCAGGATGGGCAAACGCATAGCGCCACCCCTCAATGGAGGCCATCACAAAGGCCTTGCATAGTCCAGGGTCTTTCTGGAATGTATCTTCAAGGCTATAGATGCCATCTTCAGGAAAATCAAGACCGTGCTCATGGAAGAAAAAGGTCACCAATTCATCAGGATTGAGACCAGAGTTGAGGATGGTATGATATTCGTTGTACCACATGGCAGAAGACACATCCACGCCATCTCTTAAGAATAGATCCACAGAGTAGGATTGCCGGACGACTTTGACTTCAAGATTGTATTTCTTAAAGAAGGCTTT
>DAOVAK010000133.1 GCA_030671095.1 Deltaproteobacteria bacterium
TTTGCAAGTTCTGCGTAAGCCTTCTGGTCTTTGCCCGGCAGCAACTCAAAATACATGGCTATCTCAATCATGGGATCGACCTCCTTTCAAAGCTGAAATGGTCAGTAGGTTATCCATTGTAGAGATCTCCCGATCCAAAACAAAAAGAAGGGGCCAATATCTGCCCGCCACGGATATCCTGTATTGCATAAATTTTCCAAGCTCTTTTGTCAAACTCTTAAAAAGCAAAAATCATGATAGTCACAGATCAAATTCGAGCCTGATATGTTTAACGAATACCCTCGGAACCTCGTCAAAGCAGCACTCCGGCATGGAGACGCGAGGATATTTTCAGCAGAAAATCTCATGAGAAAATATGCCGATTTTGATTGAAAAATATATTGCATGTGATATATTAAATGTTGTATTTTATTCTAAACGCGTCCTCTCTCATTTCCCTGACACCCTCCGGGACAGTCTTAGAAAGGCAGGGTTTGAAAATGACCGATCCAAAGAAGCCCACCCTGGCCCTCTTTTATTGCCAGAACACGCCTGAGTGCGGTGAACCGGAAAGGCAGTCTCTAGAGGAACTGCACGGGAAATCATTACGCCTTTTTCCTATTCCGTGCAGTGGGAGGTTGGACCCCCTCCACCTTCTCAGGGCGTTAGAAGAGTATGCCGATGCAGCCCATGTCATCACCTGCCCGGACGGAGCCTGCCGGTATTTTGAAGGAAATCGGAGGGCAAAAAAACGGGTGGAAAGGACCCAATGGATCATCGGGAGTATCGGCCTTGAGGAAGAGCGCGTTGGGATCACCATCAGAGCGAAAGATGATCGAAGGTCTCTGGCAGAATTGGCAGAGGTCATTGTGGCGATGACTTCCAAACTGGGCCCTTCACCTGTGCATAGACAGGTAACTAATGAGGAGCCTAGGCCCACTAAGTGAGGTCAACCTCATCTTCTTCTTCCTCATCCCTGTAAGCCCTTTTCTTCATTAATCGTCTTATAAATCCGTATATCATCACCATGGCAGCCAAGAAAAAAAGTATCTCATAAAGGTGGTTTATGAGATAGGTTGCCCAAGTGATCCTTCTCTTCAGATGCTGAAGCCATCTTGACTCAAGTTCGTCCAAAGAAATTGAAAGGCCCCGCAGTATGGCCATATCCGCTTCCACGCCATCTTCTAAATAATTAAGCACCGATAGGACGGCTTCCTCACCGAACGAACTTATCATATACTCCACCAGGCTCTTGCTCTCCTCATACGCGAGCACAAGATATCTTTTATCACGGGGAAATCGGCCTGTAAGCGCCCTGATGCTTATATACCTGCCTGAGAGGATAGCCTCATCCAGAACGGATCCTTTCTGGGTCATAATGATCTCTGCTATACCATCACTCACCCATTGGCAGATCCCTTCATCAAGCCATCTGGGCAGGTTCTCTTCCTTAATGTGATTATGGAGTAAAAGATGGCACAATTCATGTTTCATGGTGGTCTCGATGGAGAAGGGGTCCGTACGCGTCTTTGAATAATCGATCACCATAAAATTCCTCTCTGGGACGGCGAACGCCACGATGAGATTGGTCCCAGCCATCCTCTGGAAGGTCTCGCTCTCTTTAACCAGCAGGACCGTTGGTCTGAAATTCACAGGCCTTGCGAGCGTGTTTTCCAGTTCTTTCTTGAGTATGGGATAGAGGGTTGCCGCTTCTTCAGCGGCAACCCTGAGGGGCTCTTCAAAAAGAACAATAACTTCCTTTGTGCGGACGGTACCCCTCTGCTCAGCATATAGGGGTTCAAGCGGGAGGAAGAAAAAGGACAGCATGGAATAAAGGACTGTTCTATACGCCAATGGTTGAATGTTCATGGTTTAAAGGACCCGGCTTGATGACACCTGATTAATCTTCTTTTTCAATACTTAAGGGCTGCGGACAAATTTTTTGGCACCTCCAGAGAATGCCGCTTTGCCCAGGGGCTTTTTAAACGCCTCCCCGGCCCGTACCGGCCCGGGACGGGCAGGCGCTTTTCAAACAACTAAAGTGTTACCTTTCTTTTTTTCGCAATTTCGACCTGGTCCTCTCACACATTTGGGGCCTGTCCGTTTAAGGTTCAAGATTGTGCCAATCACTCCGCTGAATAGAGCCGTCAATAGGATACCTCTCTTTCTTCCGCATTATGGAATAAAGCGGTCACCTCTGCGATCCTTTCTGGTGTACCAAGCAGAAAAAGCACATCGTTCCCAGAAACGATCATATCCCCGTCTGGATTGGGCAATATTTCTGAGTCCCGGCGTATGGCCAGCACGGTAACGCCATGCCTCCTTCTCAACTCGATCTTTGCCAACGATTTCCCGGCCAGGGCTGATCTTACACCAATCCGCAGCGTACTGATTTCCACATCAGGGAGCTGAAATGTCAAATCAGAAAACGATGCCGACTCTCTGGGAAGACTTCGAAATATCTTGTACCCGTCTGATCGCACTTCAGCCACGAACCTTTCGATTTCGTCCCTCGGTATAAGATATTTCGCCAAAACCCGGGTGAAAATTTCCACTGATGTCTCAAACTCCTCTGGAATCACTTCATCGGCTCCCAATGCATAAAGAGGCTCCATCTCCTGGAGATAACGTGTTCGTACGATCAAATGAACCTTCGGATTAAGTCTCCGAACCACTTCTGTGATCCCGCGGGTCGCGGCGGGATCGTTAATGGCCACTATGACAATTCTCCCATCTTTGATGTTTGCGTGTTGAAGGACGGCCTCATAGGTCGCATCCCCATAGTAGATTGGCTCACCCTTTGCCTGTTCGGTCCTTACCGTTTCCGGGTTCATTTCAATGACCACATACGGGATACCCGTCGCCCTGGCGGCCCGGGCCACATTCCTACCGTTCACCCCGAAGCCGATGATCATAAGATGGTCTTTTCGGCCCTCAACCTCTTTTGGTGAAACGGGATAAAAGCCCGATACCAGCCTTTTCGGCATGGGCAACCGCAGGATAGTATCAGCCAGGCGGGGTGCCGCCGTTAAGACGAATGGTGTCGCCGCCATGGTCAGCACAGAGACAGATAGAAATATCTGATAAATATCTCCTGCAAGTAGGTCATGTTCAATGCCTGTCCTGGACAGAATGAAAGAGAATTCACCCACCTGACTGAGGGAAAGGCCCACTAAAATCCCGGTGCGAAGAGGAAACCCCAGAAAAATGGGTACAGATGTTGCGATGGTGGATTTCAAGACCAAAACGCCTAATGCAACCAGGCCGATCAATCCGGGCCGCTGGAAAAGAAAACCCACATCCAGGAGCATGCCTATGGAGACAAAAAAGAAGCTTGTGAATACGTCACGGAAGGGCAAAATATTGCCCAGGGCCTGATGAGTGTATTCGGATTCGGAAATAATCAAGCCCGCTAAAAATGCCCCTAAGGCAAGGGAGAGTCCCGCACTGGAAGTTCCCCCTGCCACAGCAAAACATATTACAACAACGCTCAACAGGAAGAGTTCACGGTTGCGCGTGCGTGCAATTTGATAGAGGACCTGTGGCACCACCCACTTACCACAGACAACCACCAACAGGATGATACCGATTCCTTTGGCAACAAGAACGAGGAGAGATACGCCCACATCCCCCGTTGCGCCTGCCAATAGCGGCGTAACCAGTATCATTGGAACAATAATGACATCCTGGAAGATCAGGATCCCGAGGGTTGTGCGTCCGTGGGGGCTGTCGACTTCAGCCCTTTCCTGCATCAGTTTGAGCACAATGGCCGTGCTGCTCAGGGCTACGAGAAACCCGATAAAGACCGCCTCGCCGAATGCCCTGCCCAAGAGTCTGGATATGGAGAAAGCGGCCAGAAGGGTTAGCAGCACCTGCAGTGAGCCCCCCATCAAGAGTGATTTCTTCATTCGCAATAGCTTTTTCAGTGAAAACTCGAGTCCAATGGTAAAAAGCAACAACACAATCCCCACTTCGGCCAAAATCTCAACGTCATGAACCGCCTTTACAAGCCCGAGTCCGTGAGGTCCTGCCACTATGCCGGTAAGGAGGAACCCCACAATTACCGGCACTCGAATTCGATGGCATATGAAGACAACGACAACCGACACTCCAAGTATAATAATCATGTCCTTGAGTAACGGTATCTCCATTGCATTCCTTTCCCCCGGTTATCCCCGGCATCTCTTTCAGTGAAGAAATAAAACCCCCATCAGGCAAATATATTCCTGATAGGGGCCATACCGCAAACGTTTGCGATTCTTCTTACTTTATTGCAGCCTTCAGAGCCTTACCAGCCACAAATTTGGGAACTCTCTTTGCCTTGATTTTGATCTCTTCACCGGTCTGTGGATTCCTCCCCTTTCTGGCCTTCCTTCTGTCCACTTTGAATGTTCCGAAGCCCACCAGTGTAACTGTGTCTTTCTTTTTCAATGCCTTGGTGATCGTGGAAAAAACACAATCCACCGCGGCCTGGGCTTCCTTTTTCGTGTTAACCACTTTGGCCACCTGATTAATCAGATCTCCCTTATTCATGTCCTCCTTCCTCCTTTCTCCTAAATGGTTCGAGTGTTAAATGGAAAATTTGCTCGCACCTTAATAGATCTAAAAACAAATTTCAACAATAAAATGATCAAAAAATCGTTTTCAGCCCCGATTTTTCTATATTCTTGGACTTTCAGCATACACTTTGTATATATAAGGTGTCGGCCGGCATGGACCTGCTTGTGTATGAGGAGGATTGTTGTTAAAAAGCTTGTGAAGTATGACACAAACTAAACGGCTCAGTAATCGCAATGACCACTGACCTGGAAGCAAAATATCTGGGGGGCATGGTGGGCAGTGCTCTTGGGGACGCCATTGGTGAACTGGCCTTCATGGTCCCCCAGAGAGAACGTCTCGCGTCCAATCTCGATCGTGCTTCAGAATTCCGTTACACGGATGACACGGCCATGTCGATTGGGCTTGCCGAATCGATCATTAAGGCGAAAGGCATTGACCAGCAAAATCTGGGGGATACCTTCAGCGTCAACTTTCAGCGCGAGCCGTGGCGGGGTTACGCCTCCGGCCCTCCGACCATCTTTTCCCTCGTTGGAAAGCGCGCAATCTCCTATACTGAAGCGGCCCGCATGATGTTTGGTGGGAGTGGCTCTCTGGGCAATGGGGCAGCCATGAGGATTGTTCCTCTGGGCCTCTTCTTTCACCGGGCCCAAGACCTCTTCGAGGTGGCCGCCCTTTCAGCCGAGGTCACTCACGCCCATCCGGTGGGAATGGATGGGGCGGCAGTACAGGCTTGGGCTGTTGCCAGTGCGGTCAAGCTGGATCCGCAACAAGAGTTCCCATTGGAAAAATTTGTACACGGTCTCATTGACTTTGCCCGGACACCTGAAATTCAAACAAAGATGAAGCTCATCCAGAGGTTGATCACAGAAGAGGTGTCCCCTAATGCTGCGGCAGATGAGCTGGGACGGAGCGTGGCTGTGCATGAGTCCATGCCATTTGCGATCTACAGTTTTTTGAAATATCCAAAATCTTTTGAGGAGTGTCTCTTATGCGCCATTTTGCACGGCGGGGACAGGGACACGCTGGGAGCTATGGCTTGCGCCATCTCCGGCGCCTATTTAGGCATTGAGGCCATTCCACATGTTTGGCGTGAGAAGCTGGAAAACCGCGCCTATATTGAAGATCTGGCTTCAGAATTATTTAGAATGAACTAAACGTCTCACTACGGAGGATGGAGAGGACGGGGGCACAGGAGGCTGCATGAGTCAGAATTGGGGGTTGCACTGAATGTCACGTTGTGGTAGCTACATGATAGTCCGTATGGATAGGTATTAGCATGGATGAAAAGGCCGCAAGACTGAAAAAAGAAAAACTGATCCGTTATCTCAAAGGACTAGATTCTCTGCTGGTAGCTTTTTCTGGAGGTGTGGACAGCACTTTCCTTCTGGCTTCAGCCCACGAAACCTTGGGGAACAAGGTTTTAGCAGTCACGGAGAGCTCTTCAACATATCCTTCCAGGGAACGGCGGGAGGCTATCCAGTTTGCAGAAGAGAGGGGCATTGAGCACGTGGTTTTCAAATCAGATGAGACCAGCATTCCTGAGTTTGTATCCAATGCCCCGGACAGGTGCTACCACTGCAAAAAATCGCTTTCTCAAGAACTTGTAAAAATAGCAGGAGAAAGGGGCGTAGAACATGTGGCCTATGCGACCAACATGGATGACCTGACTGACTACCGTCCTGGTTTGAAGGCGGCTGATGAAATGGGGATTATCTCCCCTCTTGTAGAAGCAGAACTGAACAAAGAAGAGATCCGTTTCCTCTCTAAAGAGATGGGGCTTCCCACATGGGACAAACCGGCCATGGCCTGTCTGGCCTCGAGGATTCCCTACGGGGATGCCATCACCGAAAAGAAACTGATGATGGTTGAAGAAGCAGAAGAGTATTTGGCGAAAAATGGTTTTAGACAATACAGGGTAAGACATCACGGATCTGTGGCCAGGATAGAGGTGGAGAGCTCAGAGATCGAGAAGATCAATGAGCCAATTTTGAGGAAGGACATTGTGGAGAAATTCAAGAAGATCGGGTTTCTCCATGTGGCCGTTGACCTGGAAGGCTACACAACAGGCAGCATGAATAGGGCCCT
Organism: Deltaproteobacteria bacterium; assembly: GCA_030671095.1. The sequence continues at coordinate 6,625 of DAOVAK010000133.1, forward strand.
AAAAAAATAAATCGGCCACAAACGGATTGAGTATATTAACCACAGACTCACAGAAAATTGTCAGACAGGATCGACAAGATTGACAGGATCCTTAGGATCGCTTGAAGGTCAATGTGGAGCACCTTGGGGGTTCAGAAATAAGCTCGCTTATGTCTGAACGCCCAAGTGCTTCCACATCAGCCCCGATGAGAGTTCATCGGGGCGTCCCGCTGCGAGCGGGGACCTTAAGCGATCTAAAACCGTCTAGATTATCAAGTAAATCCTGTTAATCCTGTCTAGTAAGGTCTGTGGCTGTCTGTGTGGGTCTGTGGCTAAATAAAAATGGAGGACAAGAATGAGTCATAAGGTGGTAATGAAGGACGCCTTTAAGGGGTACACCCTGGATCAGGATAAGATATGCACGCCAGAAGAGACGGTTCGGCGATTCAAGGAAAAACTGAAAGAGGTGGACCTGGATATTTTAGAGAAGACCATGAGAATCGATAATTGCCGGCTCGATATC
>DAOVAK010000076.1 GCA_030671095.1 Deltaproteobacteria bacterium
TCCCATTCCCCCGTCTCCCTCCACAAGCACGATATCCCTATAGCCCGCCTTCACAAGGTTGTCTCTGGCAAATTGGAAGGTTAGATGATCAATTTCAATGGCGACGACCAGGCCATCGGCTCCAACGATTTCCCTCGCTAGGGCCGTCCCATAACCTGATCCCAAGCCCACCTCCAAAAATCTCTGCCCCCTATCCAGACCCAGTGGTTCGTAAAACAGGGGATAACTGTGTGGGCATGATATGGTCGCTTCCTCACCAGGCAGGGGGAGAGGAACTTCTTCATAGGCATAGTCCCTGTAAGGGCCTGGAACGAAGTCCTCTCTTCGAACCCTTAGCATGGCATCCTCTATACGCTTAGACCCGAGGTACCCATGCTTCTTGAGTGCCTTAACTTTCTCTTCTCTCTCTTTGCTGAATTCTTGTTCGCTTTTAGTAGGCTCTTTTGGTGGTGGGACTATCCAGCCTCGCATCATCTCTCTTTTTCTATTTCAAAAATTACGGTGCCCCCGTCTGTATAATCACAGGGGTCGAGACATTGAACATGGGTCTTTTTGCCATCTCGAGATAATCCCAGCTCTCGCGGATCCACTCCCCTGTAAAGGGCAATATAATAAGGTAGGATGGAGGCTACAGAGTGAAGACACATGTTGTCTGTTTCCTCAAGATTCAACCGGTAGCCTTCGTCTAATACGATCCTGTCCCCGATCTTGTACACAGGGCAATGGCCCTTGATCTCTCTTACAGTGATAAGCAATTTACCCATGCAGGAACACCTCGTCTGGCCGGTGGCATATGCTGTGAACAAGAGAGAAAAAATATCAACTGCATGAATGAGTTACTGATTTGCAAATGGACGTCCCCCTTTTTTGTCACTCAAAATGGACGAATTGGTCCTTTTTGGCTCCGCACACAGGGCATTCTTCGGGCAGGACACCGTCCGATATGTAGCCGCAGACAGAGCAGATGTAGTATGTGGTGGTTCGATCCTCCATCAAATCATTCAGGGCGCTCTTGTAAAGCTTGGCGTGACCCTCTTCCACGTCTCTACTCTGCGTAAAGTGCTGGGCAGCCTCATTCTCACCCAAATCAAGGGCCTTTTGAATGAAGTTTTCATAGGCCACATGAGCCACATTGGTTTCAGATTCAAAGCTCTCTTGAAGATTGTCCTCCGTACTTCCGATCTCCCGGAGTACCCGCAGGGCACGTTCCCCATGGATTTCTTCAGAAAAAGCGATCACCCGGAAGAGCTTCGCCACCTGGACGTATCCTTCCTCTTCAGCCTTCTTGGCAAATATTTTGACTCTCAATGCCGCTTTCGCCTCTCCCGTGTAGGCCTTGTGTAATGCATCTCTTATCTTTTCATCCATTGTCATCCACTCCTTTTCCTTATCAGTAACTGAAATGAAGATCCCGTATCGACGGGGCGCGGGGAGCTTCACTTCACCAAGGCAAGCGCTTCTCTGAACGTATCAGTCCCTGCCTTTCCCAATAGTTCATAGATAACCATCTCTGTAGAGGTGATCGTGACCCCATTTTGACCCATCCTGTGAAAAGCCACCTCCCTTCAGCCTTCTTCTTCGCTCAAAACCATAATCAACGCATCATCGTCACCATAATAGTTCGTGACTTTTCCTGTTATCTTCATACCCATGCGCTTGTAGAAGGCAATAGCACCCCTGTTCTTTGATCTTACCTCGAGCCACAACCTCTTCTTGGTGGACTCCAGAGCATGCAGGAACAACATCTTCCCGAAACCCTTCCTTCTTTGTACAGGTTTCACAGCCGTGGAATGGATATGACCATCCATGTCGAAGATGATGTATCCCGCAACATCATCACCGGTTTCTAATATCATGAAATTATCAGGGACGCGCTCTGCATAATACAGAAAAGTCTCTTTGGGGTAAGCTGTCTTAGGAAATGCCTCTTCCTCAATCTCGAGGATCTTGTGGATATCTTCTCGTTTGAATTTTCTAATCTTGGGAGGACCTTTTTCAGCCATCTACCCGCCATCCTTTAAAGGCCCCTGCCCCATTTGTTCAATGAAACCGCTTTATTCGAAATAATTTGAGAGCTGGAGTGGTATACTGGTTTTATCCACTTCAAAGAGCTCGATCAAGATGTCGTCTGGAGCCGGGACCATAATGTATTTCCAGAGCCCGAAATCGGTGATCCCCTTCCTGAATTCAACGCCCTTCGCCTTAATGTAGCTGACCACCCCCTCAATATCGTCCGTCTGGATCCCAAAATGATGGATACTCCCCCTCCCGGGGTTCTTTGGGGCCTGATCATAAAGATGCAGTCGACCATTTCCAATTCTCATAAACACATTTCGTGCGCCTGCAAACGCCGCATCCAAGATCAGCTTAGCGCCAAAGTATTCTTCGTAGAAACGGATGCTCTCGTCAATAACTGAGGCAAATATATGAACGTGATGAATGTGGTTTGCCACCCTTTCCCCCTTCTCATTTAGCCTGCCTTACATCATTCCTCCTCAGCTACGAGGTCCTCGGGCTGACACTTACACTTTCCCCCAGCCTTCCCGCACACCGCGCATTCCAATCCACCGAGATATTCCTGAAACTGTTTCTGCGTGATAAGGCCATAACGTTGGTCATCAGGCACGCGTTTGTCAAATAGATTGGGATATGATTCGAGGAGATCACCTCCTTTGAAGTTTTTCAGATTTTTCCCTATGGGCAAGGATTGACTCGAGCTTTCTAAGCCAACTTCTGAGGAACTCTTCCCACGAGCATCTTTTTTCATTTTCCCACTACCTCCTCCAACGATTTTAAATTGAAGCGCCCAGCAGTCTCTTTCTCCCGTCCCCTTTTCAGACTCCAGGCTTCTTGTAAGCAGGGAGCAATCGTTTTTTGGCGAGATGGTCATGGATCTGTCTGGGGGAGAATTTACTCATGTCCTTAGCCACTTTGTCCACCTCAATGCCGTCTTTGGGAATGACCTCCAGGTCCTGCCGGACGTAACCGAGCATACGGGCTGGGGCTGCCAGTACAATGCGTCGGGCCCGGCTTTTTATGGCAAGATGTCTGGCCTTTTCCACCACTTTGCGGGCAAATCGGCGATCGAATTCATCTTCATGTTGTGTCCGGTGATCATCATAACCATGAGAAGGGCCTCCGCGAGGGGCGCGGCTGCGACCCGTCCTGAGGTCTGTGTAAAGGTCCCGTCCCGCCGTCTCCTTCTCCGGATTAAGTAGTTCGCCCTTGTCAATCAGTTTGGGGCCTGATTCCAATTCAGGAAAATCCACCGGTTCCAAGGTAAAAAAGCGCGCGCGAGCGCCACCCGATACCACAACACAATACTCACTCATCTTACACCTCCCTGTAAATGGTTGAAATTCGTAAGATTTTGGTATTGCTGCAAAACTGCTGTATCATTTGGTCTTTGCGAAGCCTTTGGGGAAGTTGGCATGGTCGGATAATTCGCTGATGTGTGACCAGTTGGCCTATTAGACGATGGTGCCACCCATTTAGAACAATACCATGATTTTATTCAAGCTGAACGCCATGTCAATAAAATATTGAGCATGGGATCAATCAGGCATAAGGCCCATTCGTTTTACTATCGCAAAAATAGATTGATTTTCCTATTGGACAGATTATTATTTGTTGGAATCGGAGATTCCACAACTTATTGATATTATAGTTTTTTGGCGGAATGCGGTTTTCTGCCGACGGTGAACCCTCTACGGCCTTCATTGGGGAACAGATCGTCACTCATGCCCATATCCAAAAAGGCCCCGCGCGAAAAAATCTGGGCTGAATTGGGTGAAAAATTGGACGAAATCCCTGTCTTGAAATCTCTCGTGACGCATGGTCGATGCGTGGAGGCGGCTTTCCCATGAGAGGAAAAGCAGAAATCAAAGTGGGATGTTGCGGTTTTGTGACCTCTCAACAAAAGTACTTCAGACTCTTTAGACTGATTGAAATCCAGAGCACCTTCTACCAGCTGCCGCAGCTCAAGACTGCGGAGAAGTGGCGTGCGTCCGCACCGGCAGGTTTTGAGTTCACGATGAAGGCGTGGCAGTTGATTACTCATGAACCTTCAAGCCCCACCTACCGTCGCCTGACGGAAAAGATTTCCCCTCAGAAGCTTGACTGTTATGGACGTTTTCGGCCCACAGAAGAGGTCTTGGCAGCCTGGCAGCGCACGGCCTTATTCGCAAGGACATTGGGTGCCACCCTGGTCCTGTTTCAATGCCCAGCGAGCTTCCATCCTACAGGGGCGAATGTGGCCAATATGCGGGACTTCTTTGGCCAGATACCCAGGGGGGACCTTCAATTCGCATGGGAGCCCCGTGGAAAATGGCCAAAGGAGTTGATCCATCAGCTCTGTGAAGAGCTGGAATTGATTCACTGTGTTGACCCTTTCAAAGACAGGCCCCTCTTTGGAGATTTTCAATACTTTCGTCTGCATGGGATCACCGGATATAAGTACCAATATACGGATGAAGATCTCGAGCAGTTGAAAAAATGGGTTGGGAAAATGCCAAGCTACTTCCTCTTTAATAACAATTGGATGAAAGAGAATGCGCTTCGCTTCATGGAGCTGACTTCACCCATTTTTTCCTATTCAGAACCGAGAGAAGAGTGAAATATGAATAGAGTGGAAGAACTACGAAGGACCCTTTCCCGCATAGACGGCAGGGGATACAAGGCATACAAGGATCTGGAGGGTTCCTACGATTTTGGTCCGTTTTCCCTCCACGTGGACCATGTGCAGGGGGACCCTTTTGCCGCACCCTCAAAGGTAAGAGTGCGCGTTCCCATGACGCATGCAGCCCTTCCACCCTCCCTATTCTCCAACAAGGTGCGGCAGATGGCCTTCGAGGATTACCTGGCGCGGAAGGTCCAGAGCGCCATATACAGGGTTTCGGAAAGGGGAAGGGGAAGCGGAAAAAGCGCCTTAATTGATATTGACGCGGGGGGTCAAGAAGTCCTGGAACGCACGGCCTGCAAGGTGACTTCCCACTGGGTGGAAGCGCGTATTTACGTGGGGCTGCCCGCTGCGGGCAGAAGGGTTCTGGGGCGCCAGGCAGAGAAAATACTCTGTGACCAGATTCCAAAGATCGCTGAGCAGGGTCTTGTGTGGAAAAATCTCTCCCATGAACAGGCCAAGGCGTTTGCGGATTGTGTGGAGAACCAGGAATTCATTCGGGGTCAGTTGGAGGAACTGGGTCTGATCGCCTTTGTGGCAGACGGCGCTGTGCTGCCGCGTGAGAGCGGCAACAGCCAGAGACCCCTTGCTCAGAAAGAGGCCATCCCTTTTGAAAGCCCCGATACCCTTCGCGTGACCTTTGATCTCCCCAATCCCGTACCCGGTAGATTGTCTCCCAGTAATAGAATCAGCGGGATGGGCATCCCCCGGGGCGTAAGCCTGATCGTGGGGGGCGGATACCACGGAAAATCAACCCTGCTCCAGGCCCTGGAGAGGGGTGTCTATCCACACATCCCAGGGGATGGCCGTGAATATGTGGTCACCTGTCGGGATGCGGTGAAGATTCGGGCAGAGGATGGTCGCCGAATCGAACGGGTGGACATCAGCCCTTTCATAACCAATCTGCCGCGTGGATTGGACACCAAGGGTTTTTGTACAGACAATGCGAGTGGAAGCACGAGCCAGGCGGCCAATATCGTGGAGGCCCTGGAGATGGGCGCCCAGGCCCTTCTCCTGGATGAGGACACCTCTGCCACCAACTTTATGGTGCGCGACGTGCGCATGCAGGCATTGGTTAACAAGGCGTTCGAGCCCATCACACCTTTCATTGAGCGGGTCCACGAGATTCATGACCGTTTCGGCGTCTCCACAGTCCTGGTCATGGGAGGCTGCGGCGATTACTTTGAGGTGGCAGACACGGTCATCATGATGCGGGAGTATCTTCCACAGGACGTGACAGCAGAGGCAAGGCGGGTTGCAGACGAGCACGCCACGGGGCGGCGCATGGAGAGTAGTCCGTCTCTCGATTGGCAGCTTAGCCGTACCCCAGCCCCAGACAGCTTCGATCCCTCAAGGGGGAGGAAACGGGTCAAGGTGGATGCCAAGGCAAGAGATCAGATTCTATTTGGTACCCATATGATCGATCTGAGAGGTGTGGAGCAACTGGTGGACTTCAGTCAGACCCGGGCTGTAGGGCTTGCCATCCATCTTGCCGCCAGCCGCTTCATGGATGGCAAGAAGCCGCTGAAAGAGATACTGGATCAGCTTGATGTCCACTTAGATGCGAACGGACTCGATCTCCTGGACCCGTTCTATCGTTCCGAAAGGCACCCGGGCAGCTTTGCCCGTCCTCGCAAATTCGAGATCGCAGCGGCCATCAACCGACTTCGTGCCGTGCGCTTCCTCCAAAGAGCGTCCCTCAAAATTTAAAGCGTTATTCTATAGCCCGGCTCCGGGATTATCACATTCACGGGACTTGACCTTTTTTTGAGTTCATAAATTCTATCCTTTGCCTGCCCTCGCACTTCCCTCTGTATATGCACGAGGGCAATAAGAAATGCTTCACACCTTTTGGCCATATCAATGGATCCTGTGATGGTTCCATGCCCCGGGATTTCCGTTTCCATGTGGAAGGCCTCATGGATGATAAATTCGCTGTCCCGGGCCAGGGCCATACTTTCTGGAGTGGCCTTTCCATCACCGCTGTAATAGATTGACTTCCCCGCCACATCAATTCTAAGTGCGAGATTCATCTGGGAATGTGCGGTTTCAGCCGTTCGAAAGCTGAGTCCAAAGATCTCCATTCGCTTCTCGGGTTCCAACTCTATGAACCTGAGTGGAAATGTTAACCTCTCGTAGAAACCGGGATAGGCAAGATCAAGGCATTTGCGAGTGAAGGATTCTATCCCCTTCTGCCCCAAAAGCATTAGTCCCTTATCACGGCCTTCCTCCCAAAACCGGACCAGTAAGGCTGGAATGCCGAAGCAGTGGTCAGCATGAAAATGGGAAACCCAGATGCCATCCAGTCTGTTCGCATCTGATTCCTCCCTCCAGAACTGAGGTGGAGCGGTAAAGCCGCAATCCAGCAGGAATGTGGCCGGAGAGTCTCCTCCCTCGTAACGGATCAAAACGGACGTGTTAGGAAGCGCTTCATCAAACGCCTCACCAACTCCCAAGAAGATGACCTCAAGCATATGACCTCCAAATTGCTTTAATGAACCGATCTACGCCTACACTATTGACAAAAATGCCCCATGGCTGTCAAGCAAACGCAAAGGGAACATCTAAGAATCTTTCGGGGTAATTCTCTTGACTCTGCTACCGCTTGCTAATAAGTAATGTGCGACTTTCCCAGAAGAGGGTGAGTACGGCGTCATCCAATTCTGAGAGGAGCGCCAGATAAAAAGGAGATATTCAAGTTCGTGGCGTCTAATAAACCCAGATTCTTTTATGGCTATGTGGTTGTTGTGGCTGCCTTTTTTATCCAACTCATGACATGGGGCATCAATAATAGTTATGGTGTATTTTTCAACCCATTACTTACCGAGTTTGGCTGGCTGAGAGCCACCATCTCGGGCGCGGTCTCAATGAATTTCCTTGTACACGGCATTGTCAGCATCTTTATGGGTGGCCTAAACGACAGGTTTGGACCGCGGCTGATCATGACGGGCTGTGGCTTCTTTATGGGGCTGGGCTATTTACTCATGACCAGCGTTAATGCTGTCTGGCAGCTGTATTTGTTTTACGGGCTCATTGCCGGTGTTGGCTTAGGTGGTATGGATGTAATCATGCTATCCACGATAGCCAGGTGGTTCGAAAAAAAGCGGGGAACCATGACTGGGCTCATCAAAGCGGGTACAGGGGTCGGCATGCTGATCATGCCCATCTTCGTCACCTGGCTAATCACCACCTATGGCTGGCGCATCGCCTTTTCTGTACTGGGTATACTCATCCTCGTAATTATTATTTCGCTCTCTCAATTTCTGGTGCGTGATCCGGCCAAGAAGGGACTGTTGCCCGATAATGAAAGAGAAGCAAAGGTTAGCAAAATGGACTCGAGTGAGCGTGGATTGTCCTTTCAGGAGACAGTTCATACCAGGCAGTTCTGGACCGTTTGTGCTGTCTATTTTCTGATTCTCGCCTGTGTCTATACCATCCTATCGCACATTGTCCAACATGCCATAGATCTTGGAATCTCAGCCACGAGTGCGGCCAGTGTTCTGGCTACGATTGGAGGGGTGAGTATTGCGGGCAGATTTCTCATGGGAAGTGCTGGGGACAGGATCGGCAACAGGATGGCATTGCTCATTTGCCTTTTGTTCTTGCTGGTTGGACTCATCTGGCTGCAATTGGCCAAGACATTATGCATGTTCTATGTGTTCGCTGCTTTGTATGGTTTCGCACACGGGGGGTTTTTTGCCTTAGGTTCACCGCTCGTGGCCGGTTTATTTGGAACCAGATCACACGGCTTGATTTTTGGAATCGTTATATTCAGCAGCACCATTGGGGGTGCTATTGGTCCTATATTGGCCGGGCACATATTTGATGTGACCATGAGTTATCAGACAGTCTTTTATATCCTGGCTGCACTGAGCATCATAGGTTTGATATTGACCGCATCACTAAAACCGCTCCGCCTGGAGGCTGGATGATAATAAAAAAGGCAGGGCATCTTATTGCCCTACCTTCGCGATTTTCTACACGCACTGCAGGTCGTTTACCACTTTTTTTTCTTCACATGCTTTTCCCTTTTTTTCCGTTGGCCCGGCGGATATTTCTTCTTATGCTTATCAAAGTGAGCGTATGGCCTCTCTGAATCCAATTCAATCATCACATGGTCGCCCAACCGTACACGGAAACTGTGGGGCAATGAAGCGGACATCCTCCATTTATCTCCCCCCAGGTAAAAATAGACCTTTCTTGAGATGTCAAAGTAAACGTACGTATCAGGATAGTAATGGTACGCATGCTTCGCTCTGTATCCATGGGCCGGTGCATGGGGTGGTGGACCGCCTTTTACAACAGGTCCGCC
>DAOVAK010000207.1 GCA_030671095.1 Deltaproteobacteria bacterium
GACAGAGGGAAGCGTAAATATGGCCACTTCTTGTAACTATCATCCAACCAAAAAGGCACATTGGGTGTGCCCCAGTTGTGAGGTCAATTTTTGTCCGGATTGTGTGGACAGGCGCGTCGTCGATCAACATGGAAAAAAGAAAGTCTATCATTTTTGTCCCGAATGCAATGTGGAGGCGGAGAGAGCCGCATTCGAAGATATTGTGGAACCATTCTGGTTCAGAATCCCCAAGTTCTTCGTCTATCCTTTTCATCCTCGGCCACTCATATTAATGGTTGTTCTGAGCTTTCTCTCCGTCCTTTTGATTTTTCCTTCCCTCCTAAGTCTACTCATACAGATATTTATAGCGGGCCTCTTTTTGAAATACGCGTTCGCCGCCCTTAAGAATACGGCCAATGGCAATTTTCAGCCACCAAAAATAGATTCAAAGACGCTACTGGAAGATTTTTCAATAGTTTTCAAACAACTCGGGATGTTTATCCTCATAGGGTACGCCTTTTATAAGGTGACCCAAATGGCAGGTATCATTATCGGGCTTTTGTTCCTGGGTTTTGCGATCCTCTCTATTCCTGCAATGATTATTGTCCTGGTGGGTACCAATAGCCTTCTACAAGCCATTAATCCTGCCATGTTTGTGGTGATGGCGTGGAGGATCGGGTGGAGCTATTTGTTGATGTACTTCTTTCTCATGCTCTTGGGCGCTGCACCTGCTGTCCTTGGCCAGTATATAGTAGGTTATCTCCCAGCTAAGCTACACTTCTTTTTGCTCAAACTGGCCCAAAACTACTATACACTTATCTCCTACCATTTGATGGGTTATGTCATTTTCCAATACCATGAAGAGATAGGATACGAAGTTGACTTTGAGGAACAAGAACTGCCTCCAGAAGAGATCCCATCGGGAGAAGAAGAGTCGGGTCAGCTTCTCAATCGGGTGGATATGCTGATCAAGGAAGGGAAATTGGATGATGCCATTTTTCTCATAAAGAGCGAGACACTAGGGGCCATCACGGCGTTGGGTTTGGCTGAACGATATTATAATCTGCTTAAACTCAAGGAGCAAACCCCAGATATGCTTAAACATGGAAAGGAATATCTGGATCTGTTGGCGAAGGCAAATCAGAAGGCAAAGCTGGTTGAAGTCTATTCTGAATGTATATCCAGAGACCCAAACTTCACACCAAAGCCCACAACGTTATTGAAGGCGGCCAGTTATTTGAATGAAGCGGGAAAACACAGAGAATCTCTCGAGGCGTACAGCCGCTTCATAAAAGCAAATCCTGAAAACTCCCTGGTCCCGAAGGCGTATTTTCTGGCCTCGAACATCTTCAATGAGAAGCTGAAAAATCCTGGCAAGGCTACAAAGATCCTCAGGAATCTGATCAAAAAGTATCCCAACCACGACATAATCCCTCATGTCCAAAGATATCTGAGCGAGATCAAAGTCGCCTCCTAGCTGGCGCTCGTCAACAACTGTCGCGCGATTTTGGACTCAGCGGATCCAGGAAACCTTTTGCAGACGATCTGCAGGCACTTTTTCCCCTTTTTCTTCATTCCGTTTTTTAGATAAGCCTGCCCCAGTCTCAATATTCCGTTGGGAAGCGCTTGGTATCCTGGGCGGTTCTTCAAAAACATGGCCATGATTTTTGCAGATTCGTCAACATAGCCATGTGCTGAAAAAGCAGAAGCAATCCGGAAAATAAGGTCAGAGCTGAGCTTTAGTTTTTTTGAAAGGCGGCGGTACTCCTTGTAGGTGGCATAGAGCGTCGGATGTGCTTTGCCGTCATTGGTCAGATGATGGAATAATCTTGAGGCGGTTTTGTGGAAACGTTCGTCTCTAGGATTTAGCTTGTCGATATTGAAAAGGTGGGTTAGGGCACTCTTGTTGTGGGGCTCTATCTCAAGAACATCTTCCAACAAAGGACGGGCGCCATGCATGTCCAGTTTCCCAATCCGTTGCATCGCACCTTCAAGAAGTTGGGGAATCTTTTCTCTAGGATCTTCGCCGAATACCTCCTCCCTGGCTTGCCCTAAGAATTTCAGGTTCAGATAGCCTAAGAGGGTGCCACTTGCCAACCCGCCGATGTGCGCCACATAGGCGACATGGCTGAAGCCGCCAAAAAGCAATTGGAAGATCTCCTTTCCTATCCAAACGGGCAAAAGCGCAATACCCGCAATCTTAGCATAGTTGAAATAAAAGCCGAAAGAGTAGAAGACTTTTATCTTCTTCTTTCCATACAACACAGTAAAGGCACCCATTAGACCAGAGATTGCCCCTGAAGCCCCGACTAGGGGTGCTGTACTAGACATATAGACAAGCCCAAAGAACCAGACCGCTGCGACGCCAGTGAGAAGATATAAGGCCAGATAGAAAGCTCTACCGCACCCCAATTCAAGCACACACCCAACAAGCCACAGGAAGACCATGTTTCCCAAAAGGTGCATAAAGCTGGCGTGGAGAAACATGTGGGTAAAGGTGGTAACGAGGCTTCTATCAGCCGGTTTAAAGCCGTACTTCTGGCCCACAGTCTGGGCCTTCATCGCTTCAAAATGGATTCTGAGAGACTTCCAAGGGCCATAATCTGGATCTTCTGTTGTGATGATTTCGTCATTAAGCAACTTTTTCATGAAGACTTTGTCTCTCTGCATTTCCGGATAAAGACGCATAAAGGCATCGTCACTGAGTTCTTTTTGCCCTAGGGAGCGCGGGATGCTTCCTTCTCCTCGCGTGTCAATTATATAGTCTCTATATCTTGTCACTTCCATCTTTGCGAGGCCTGACTCGAGGTAGAATTCAAAGGCTTTGCGATACTTTTCATCATCGCCCCACTGAAAGACAAAGAATACAAAGCAGTTGATGAGAATAAGGAGTATTGTGACAATGGGCGGGTTTTGCTTACTGATTTTTCCGGTTAAGGGGATGATAAGCATGGCGGTCGTGTTTGCTGAGTCCTATCTCAAGCGCATCTGGCCCTATCCAGAGAAGTCAGGGCCAATAGTATTGTACCGGAATGGGGAGCGCATTGACAGGGAAAAGAATGGTTGGCTGAATGGGAATCAGGCCCTTTTGGGGGGATTGGTAAGGACTAGAGAGGGTCTACTGAACACAACAATGGAAAGAGGCGAGGCGTTTTCATTTTTTGATCTTCAGGCTTTTGTGATTGAGACAAACTGAGTCCTTCCATTAATAAGTGCAATGACGAATTTATCCACTCATGGCTCAGCGCTGAGTCGACAAACTATGGTTTAAGTTCTGGAAAGTGCCTTTAAAACATGGCTTTCAGTGTGACCAGCTCCAGTTGATCGGCTGCGTCCTCTGCTCGATCCGAAACTTCCACAATGTGGTCTAAGCAGAGTTTCAAGTGCATTTTCTGGCTGTGGTCCAGTGAAGATACGAAGATTGCCTTTGTCAAATCCCACTCGATCTTATCCACCTCCGATTCTTTCGTGCCCACATCCTTGGCGAATTGGCGGACTGTTTCTACCGGGCATTCTCCCTCAAGGAAACAGAAGACAGCCTCCTTTAGGGGTTCAATGATGCCCAGCGATTCCTGCACCGCAGCAAGGAACTGCGTATTCAAACCCTCAGGGATTATTGGTCGTTGATTCAAAAAGAAATTGGAGCAGGCTTCTCCTGCATTGGCCACCTTGTCAATGCTTTCAACCAACTTGTAGATATCTTCTCGCAGTAATGGCAAATAGGCCCCGGAATATAGTTTATCCCGTATCTCGTAGCGGATTAAATCTGCTTTTGTTTCGAGACTGCGCGTCTCACGGGCCAAAGCCTTTGCCTCCTTTACGTCTCCTTTGAGATAGACCTCAATACCTTTAAGAGCTTCTAAGACGCACTCTTCCACTTCATCCAGGTAACTCAGGATGAGCTGGATGACCTCTCTTTCCTTCTTAAAAATCACCATTTTTGACTCCTCAAGAAAAATTCTCTTAATATGGGAATACAAATCCGTATATCTCTTCACCCTAACGCCATTGTTATAAACCTATACAACAAAAAAGAGGAGGATGCAGCTAAACACGGGGTCAATACCCACCCCGTAACGATGATCAGTATGGTTTTCCCACTGACTGTTCTTACGCCTCTTACAAGGCCAACACCAACGACAGCCCCCACAATGGCAGAAGATGTGGAGACCGGAATTCCGAGGATCGAGAAGAGGTGCATCCCAAAGGCAGCGGAGACTTGCGCGGCAAAGGCGCCTGGTACATCGAGAGGAACTATAGCCTTGCCAACGGTGTCCGCAACCTTTTTCCCATATGTGATCGCCCCCATTGCGATAGACACACCTCCAATGAAGAGGAGTAAGGTAGGATTAACAATGCCCAAATTGGCAATAGGACCCACCGCGTTCCCAGCATTGTTTGCACCCATTGAAAAAGCAACATAGCACCCTGACAGGATGGCCATCCATCCGAGGGCGTGTTGAAAGAGAAAGCTACCCCTTCGGATTTTGCGAAGGATCATGCCAAGGAGAAGAGATAGGGCAACTGCGAGCGCCATCACCAAAAAGGGGCATATAAACCAGCTCTCAATGATTACAATGAACTTGGAAAAATCTACCTTTGCCCCGACAGAAAGACCGATACCGAGCACACCCCCAACGATGGCCTGTGAGGTTGAGGTGGGGATTTTGAAAAATGTGGCGAGAGAAACAAAAAAACCGGAACAAATCAGGGCAACCAACACGGCCACAAGATTCAGCTCCTCTTTAACGATCCCTTTCCCGATGGTCTGCATGACATAGTGCCCTTGAAGGAGGGCGCCTAACATGGCAAAGACCGCAATTAGAATGGCCGCTTTTTTGAACGATATCAATCCGCATCCCACAGTGGTGCCGATGCAATTTGCTGTGTCGTTTGCGCCGATATTCCAACCCACATAGGTGCCAGCGCCGAGCAGCAAAATGATTAGCGACAGTTCGATGTTTATCTCCTCCCGTAAGGAATTTAGAACCCCGAAATCAGGGATTCTCCGATTGATCTCCATGAAACTATAGTCTAAAGTGCCCATTTTGAAAAGGACTCATCTCTTCCCCCTGTGGGCCCCAGGGTCTGTGTTTGGCGGTAGCCACACTGCACCCGGATCATCCTTAAGAGACCCATAGATGAAGGCCAATCATGGCCAGCCTGATACCTGCCCTGACGTCCAATAAGAGGCCGTTATGTTAAAGGAGAAGAGCAAGCTCCATTCTGAAGAGAATTTTACCCTAAAAATAGGAGGACACTCAGCCAAAAGGTCAAACAAAAAGGAATCACCTCCCTTTCATCCCTTGTCGGTCATACCTATTTGAAGTACCACAAAAAACAGGCATCAGAACGTGCTCGGCAAGAGGCGACAAGAGCGCATTCCGAACTGTACGAGGCCTTTGTTGCACAGAATCTTGAGGCACTGCTCGCCAAGCTGGACGAATTAACAGCCATTCCCCGCATGAGGAGGGCCTTTCCGGAGATAACTTCTCTGCCCGCCATTGCCAGATTCAAAAGGGGCCCTGATCTAACGAAAAAGGCTAACTGGCTAAAAATAGAGCATTTTTCCCTTGACCTCATCGGCCGATGTGGGAGAGAATGATGCATACGTTCTGGTCTGATTCATGATGGTCATCTGGTGAGTTCATGCTTAAGAACGTAATCAGCCAAAGGAGAACAAGCCATGACTAGACTCCATGTTATCAATGAACTGAGTAAAGGCGAGTCTCATGACCTGGAACGTGATATCACTTA
>DAOVAK010000036.1 GCA_030671095.1 Deltaproteobacteria bacterium
GGTAAAAGACCACAGGTGGGATACAATGTGAGCCATGCTCATAATAAGACCAAGAAACGCTGGTATCCAAATCTTCAAAAAGTGAGAACTGTCAAAAACGGCCAGACCAGAAGAATGAGGGTCTGCACCAGTTGTATCAAATCCGGTTTGGTTGTGAAGCCGTGAAATTATAGCCTTTCTACAAAAAGCACGTCTTTCACCCTTTTTATGGCCCCCATAATATCCTGAAGCTGCTCAAAATTTTCCACCTCGATGGTGAATAAAGAGATGCCTTTATTGTCCATGGTGGTTTTCACCTCTGCCTGGATGATGTTGGCATCTTTCTGGGCCATAATGGAGCTGATATTCGCCAAGATGCCTTTCTTATCCACTGCAGTCACCTTCAATCGAGCCAGATAGATATCTTGTTCAGATGGCTCCCACATGACTTCCACCAGGCGCTCAGGGTCGGCATCAAGGATGTGCCGGCAATTGTGTTTGTGGATGGTGACACCCCGCCCGCGCGTTATAAAGCCCACAACATGCTCACCAGGCAAAGGATGACAGCAATTGGCAAAGCGTACCAGGATGTGATCCAGCCCTTTTACCTTGATCCCACGGGTACTTTTTTTCCGCTTTATGCGGGAGACCACCTTACCGACAAGACCGGTGGGCTTTTCCTCCTCAATCCCCAGCTTCGGTTTCAGGCGACCGATCACCTGATTTGCTGATAGCTTGCCGTACCCAATGTTGGCGAGCAGATCTTCAACGGAGTGAAAGGAGAGATCCTTTGAAACCCTTGAAATCTGCTCGCTTTTCAATATGTTGGGAAGACTCAGGTGGGACTGCTCAAGGCCCTTTTCAAGGATTTCCTTCCCCAGGGTAATGCTTTCGTCTCTTTCCTGATTTCTTATCCATTGTCTGATCTTGGTTTTGGCCCGGGAAGTCTTTACAAAATCAAGCCAGTCCTCACGTGGGTGCTGTTTGGTGGATGTGATGATCTCTACAACGTCCCCGTTTCTCAACTGGTATCGGAGGGGGACCATTTTGCCATTTACCCTGGCCCCGATGCATTTTTCTCCCACCTCCGAATGAATACTGTAGGCAAAATCAACGGGCGTGGCTCCTTTTGGGAATTCTTTTACCTCACCTTTGGGCGTGAATACATAGACCTCGTTCGGAAACAGGTCCATACGAACGGTATCCAGAAATTCCTGGGGATCCTGGAGATTCTTTTGCCATTCCAGAAGCCGTCTGAGCCATGCGAACTGTTTTTCATCCGTTTTGCTTGCCACCCGCCCTTCTTTGTACTTCCAGTGCGCGGCAATGCCCTCCTCAGCTATCTGATCCATCTGCCATGTCCTGATTTGGAGTTCCATCCTTTGCCCAAGAGGACCAACCAAGGTGGTGTGAAGAGACTGGTACATGTTGGCTTTGGGTAGGGAAACATAGTCCTTGAATCTCCCAGGAACTGGCTTCCACATGGCATGGATAAGACCCAGGACCTCATAACACTCCTTCACCGAATTGACGATAACGCGTAGTGCCAGGATGTCATATACCTGGTTCACAGTGAGGTTCTGGCCTTTCATTTTGTTGTAAATGCCGTAAAAGTGCTTTTGTCGCCCCTTGATCGTGGCCTTTATGCCCGATTCTTTGAACTTTTCACTCAGGAGTTCCTTGACCTCTCGGATATATCTTTCCCTCGCGCCACGTCTTTCGGCAGTCTCAGACTTTATGGTTTCGTAAATCTCCGGCTCTAGATAGTAAAGACAGAGGTCTTCCAATATGGATTTGAGCCAGAAGATGCCCATTCTGCCCGCCAAGGGAGAGTAAATCTCGAGGGTCTCCCTGGCGATCAGCCTTTGCTTTTCTGGGGTCTGGAAGCCTAGGGTCTGCATATTGTGCAGTCTATCAGCAAGCTTCACCATGATGACACGGATGTCCGTGGCCATGGCGAGGATCATCTTTCGCATGTTTTCCGCTTGACGTTCCTCGTGGCTGGTAAATTGCATCTTGCTGATCTTTGTAACCCCGTCCACAATATTGGCCGCCTCTTTGCCGAAGAGGCGTTCTATCTCGGGCAGTTCAGCATTTGTGTCCTCCAGCGTGTCATGGAGAAGACCAGCCACCACACTGATCACATCCATTTTCATCCGCGTGAGGATATAGGACACCTCTAAAGGGTGTGAAAGGTAGGGTTCCCCGGAAAGACGAACTTGGCCTTGATGAACTTTGGCGGAGTAAACATAGGCCTTTTCCACAAGACTCAAGTCTGCTTTTGAGTGATAGCTGAGAAGTGAAGCAGTAATGTCATTTAATCGAATCATAGAGTTCCTTGACTTTTTGCTTGATCAGGGCCGGGGCATCCTGAAGTGGCACTCTGGAACTCTCCTTTTCAGTGCGTAGCTTCATTTCCACCTCGCCGTTCTTCAGGTTGCGCATCCCCACAGTAACGCGGACAGGGGTACCTAGGAGATCGGCGTCATTAAATTTAACACCCGCCCTCAAATCCCTGTCGTCAAGCAGGACGTCTAGACCAGATTCCGATAATTCCCCGTATGTCTTTTCAGAGGCTGTTACCACTTCTGGCTCGTGCATCTGCAGAGGCAGAATGACCACTTCAAAAGGTGCAAGGGGTATGGGGAAAATAATCCCGTTTTCGTCATGATCCTGTTCAATGGCAGCTGCAAGCGTTCTTCCCACGCCGATGCCGTAACATCCCATGATAATGGGTTTTTCAATGCCGGCTTCATCCAAAAAGACGGCTCCCATGGCTTTGCTATATTTGGTTCCCAATTTGAATACGTGCCCCACCTCAATGCCCCTTCCGAACTGTATCTTAGCGCCGCATCTCGGACATGAATCTTCTGGGGTGATCATGCGTAAGTCACCAAAAAGATCCACGCGAAAATCCCTTTCCATGTTCACATTTCGCAGGTGCAGATCTTGTCTGTTTCCCCCGGTGACGAAGTTTTTCATCCCATCAATGGCATGGTCAGCAACCACCTGCACCTTAAGACCCATTGGGCCGGCAAATCCCATGGGGGCCCCAGTCACCTCAGCCACTAGCTCGGGATCGGCCATTTCCACCTTTTCGGCACCGAGCAGGTTTCTAAGCTTGATCTCATTCAGTTCGTGGTCACCCCTGACCAGTGCGGCGACCACGGCACCATTCGATTTGAAGATAAGTGTCTTGATGAGTTTGCTGGGTGAAATGGAAAGGAAAGATGTCACCTCCTCAACGGTTCTAATACCAGGCGTTTCCACCTCTTCGACAGGTTTCATCTCTTCCTTATCTGAGGGAGAAGGCTCAAGCTCTTCCCGATTCACCTCAGCCTTCTCAAGGTTTGCCGCATAGTCGCACTTCAGACAGTTGACAATCTGATCCTCTCCGGTATTTGCCAGGACCATGAACTCATGGGAAAAGCTACCCCCAATGCTTCCCGTATCCGCTTCAACGACCCTGAATTTGAGACCACATCTGCGAAAGATATTGCCGTAAGTTTCATACATAATTTCATAGCTCTTGTCTGCCTCCTTCTCTTGCGCATCAAAACTGTAGGCATCTTTCATGGTAAATTCCCGGCAGCGCATCACGCCAAACCGGGGCCTGATTTCATCCCTGAATTTTGTTTGGATTTGGTAGAGATTGATCGGCATTTGCCTGTAGGAATGGACCTCTTTCCGCACCAAATCGGTGATCACTTCTTCATGGGTCGGGCCTAAACAGGCATCCCGATTGTGACGATCCTTAAACCTCAAGAGTTCGCGTCCATAGTATTCCCACCTACCACTTTCCTGCCACAATTCAGCAGGCTGCACTGCAGGCATCAAAACCTCGATGGCACCGGAACGGTTCATCTCTTCCCGGATAATATTTTCCACTTTTCTTATGGCCCTGAGTCCTGCAGGGAGATAGGTGTAAATTCCGGAAGTCAGTTTTCGGATCAATCCTGCTCGCAACATCAATTGGTGGCTGATAACCTCTGCCTCGGCTGGCACCTCTTTATGCGTGGGTATCAAATAGTTGGAATATCGCATCGTCGTCTGTAAAACCCTCCACCATTAATCATTTGTCATCTATCATCTATCATCTATCATTTACCATTTATCAGTTTCCAATGGTTAATTGATGACGTTTGATAACCAGAATTCAATGATCAATGATCAATGATAAATGATAAATGTTATGACTCAGCCAATTTCTTCACCTCTTCAATCAATACCTTGGCCAGGTCTCGTTCAGGGATCTTCTTTACAAGTTCTCCATGCTTGAACAAAACACCATGTCCCCTGCCGCCGGCAATTCCCACATCTGCCTCTTTCGCCTCTCCTGGTCCGTTCACAACGCACCCCATGATGGCCACCTTTGGAGACGACTTTATTCCTGAAAGAGCCTTTTCCACCTCATCCACAAGACCGAATAGGTCTATCTCGCATCTGGCACAGGTGGGGCAGGATATGATCTCCGGTCCACGGTGCCTGAGGTCAAGGGCGCGCAGAATCTCATAGGCCACCTTCACCTCATCCAGGGGGTCTCTGGTGAGTGATACGCGGAATGTGTCACCAATGCCCTTGAAAAGCAAGAGACCAATACCAATGGCATTCTTTACGGTGCCCGATATGAGGGTTCCGGCTTCCGTGACTCCAAGGTGCAACGGATAGTCTGTTTGTTGGCTCAATAACTCGTAGGCCGCTATGGTATTCAATACGTTGGAGGATTTCAAAGAGACCTTTATCTTTTCAAAACCGAGTTCTTCAAAGAGCTTGACAAAATCCAGGGCGCTTTCCACCATGGCTTCAGGAGAAGGGTGGCCATGTTTTTTCAGGATTCTTTTGGGAAGGGAGCCCGCATTAACGCCGATCCGTATCGGTATATCTCTGGAATCCGCCTCCTTTATGACCTTTTCAACCGCTTTTCTCCCTCCTATGTTTCCGGGGTTTACTCTCAGACCGTGCGCACCCGCCTTAAGGGCGGCAATTGCGAGACGGTGGTCAAAATGCACATCCGCGATCAGTGGTGGAGACACTCTCGACCTTATTTCCTTGAAACCCTTAACCGCCTCCATATCAGGAACAGCCAAACGGACGATTTCACAGCCCGCCTCATAGAGCTTCTGGATCTGTCTAACCGTTGAAGAGACATCTCTTGTGTCTGTATTGGTCATGGACTGAACAACGACGGGCGCACCCCCACCAATGGGAACATCTCCCACATATATCTGACGAGTTTGTCTATTTGCCCGCTTTGTGACCAATTTATTCCCTTCTTCGACCTTTTTGATCCGTTATACCTGAGAAGGCAGTTTACCAGCAGAGGTGATCACCAGGGAAGGTCTGAGAGTCAAAAGATAGGCATAATAGCCTCGAAGAGCGTGGCGGATCATCACTTACGAGAACATACCAGAATGTCCCGACCTTCAAGTCGGTGATGAATGACATCATTTGACGGGGGCAGGGGGGAGATTCACTAATATAGGAACATGGGTTTTCCGCCCACATGGCGAACTTTTGGCCGATACGCTTCCACGTCGTAGAGTTCTCTCACGTCCACCCTTTTCTGACCCGCCATAACTGTGCTCAGGGGAATATCCGTATAAATGCCACGGTTTAGGGCGACGAGACGTCCGAAGACGCCCTTTATGAAAAGATCAATGGCCATGTTGGCAAAATTAACGGCCACCATCAAATCCAGGGAATCGGGTATGCCGCTTCTCATCAAGTAAGAGAGTCGTTGATTGAGGACATCTTGACCTGTGAGCCCTTTGAGAATAGCTCCCGTTTCCTCCCCGATTCCGCCCAGTTTCTTGTGCCCATAGGCGTCAGACTCTCCGGACGAGAGCATTTCACCGCCCACCATCTTGGCGCCCTCAGATATGGTGAGCATCGCATAGTTTTTCGGATTGGCTCCCTTGTCTTTCATAATGAGTTCTGCCAGCCTCTTTGGATCAAACGGCACTTCCGAAATAAGGGCACGATCCACCCCTGCCAAATAGGCTGAAACAAGGGATGTTTCACCGCAATACCTTCCAAAGAGTTCAACCACCGCAATCCGTTCATGGGAACCGGTGGAAGTCCTTAAAGCGTGTATGAAACTGACGCTCCTGGTAATGGCTGTGGAGAACCCAATGCAGTAATCGGTTCCGAAGACGTCATTGTCCATGGTTTTTGGTATGGCAATGACAGGGAATCCTTCCCGGTGTAACCTGCCGGCAAAACTGAGGGTATCATCACCTCCAATGGGAAGAATGGCATCGATCTTGAGGTGTTCCAGATTATTGAGCACGTGGGGGGTAAAGTCTTTGACCGCTTCTCCCCTTTCAAACTTCTTGGACAAGAAATCTGGGACGTCCTTCTTCCTGGCAGCACTCGGGTTGGTTCGAGAGGTGTGCAGATAGGTCCCGCCCGAGCGATCGATGGTCCTCACCTCGGGTGCCGTCAATTCCTGGTAGCACTTGAAGCTCAGATCGGGCGTGTCGGGAATATCCGGGCTATACGCCAAGAGTCCTGCCCAGCCCCGCCTGATGCCCAGGACTTGGATCCCTTCACTCGCTGCCCTATACACCAGAGTCTTGATACAGGGATTTAGACCGGGTACATCTCCGCCACCTGTAAGTATGGCTATTCTGGATTTCCTCTTCCCCTTCATTTCTAACTGTAACCTCTCCTTCTGACAATCGCAAATTCGGAAAGCGGATGAAATTCGAATATTTTAACCCAAGTTCCAGGATTAGGGAAGGATTTAATTGAAAGTCTAGTAACTTAGGGGAGGGATGGGCCAATAGCAAGCCCGGGTCCCAAGTGCCTTGATTATTCACCATGGTTTCTGTTGACAAGCATAAAAAAAAGACAGAAACTTATAACCTTATTTCTCCCATACAAAGGAGGGACATATATGCCAGCTGCCAAGAAAGTTGAGGCCGCTATGGAAAGATCTTCCTGGATCAGAAAGATGTTCGAAGAAGGCAACGCCAGAAAGGCAAAATTTGGTCCAGAAAACGTCTTTGATTTTAGCTTGGGCAACCCCAACTTGGAGCCACCTGTCAGGTTCAAAGAGGTCCTTAATGCGTTGGCAAATGACCAGAGACCCGGCCAGCATGCCTACATGCCTAATGCAGGTTTTCTTGAGACCAGGCAGGTCGTGGCCGATTATCTCAGTAAGTACAATAAACAGACTTTCGCTCCTGAGGATATCGTCATGACTGTGGGGGCCGGGGGCGCACTAAATGTTGTGCTCAAGACGGTGCTCAACCCAGGAGAGGAAGTTATCATCCCTAGCCCCTACTTTGTGGAATACAATTTCTATTTGGAAAATCACCAGGGCGTACCCAAAGTGGTGCCCACCAAGCCCGATTTTTCCCTTGATTTCCAGGCCGTTAAAGATGCAGTCACAGAAAAGACGCGGGCTGTGCTGATCAATTCCCCCAACAATCCCACAGGAAAGGTCTACACTGAGGGGGAACTGGAGGCCTTGGCAAAGGTGTTGACGGATTGCAGTGAGAAATTCGGGCAACCCATTTACCTTATTTCGGATGAGCCTTATCGAAAGATAGCCTATGACGGAATTGACGTACCGAGTATCTTCAATGCCTATAGGGAGAGTTTTGTAGTGACCTCCTTTTCCAAGGATCTTTCCCTACCAGGGGAGAGAATTGGCTATGCCGCACTCCATCCGGAAATATCGGATAAGGGGATGATTGCTGGGGGCATGGTCCTTTGCAATCGAATACTTGGATATGTCAATGCCCCCGCCCTCATGCAAAGGGCCATAGCATTTCTATTGGAAGAAAGTGTGGACATATCCATTTATCAAAGGAAACGGGATATATTCTATGACGGGCTTGCATCCTGTGGATACGAATTAGTCAAACCGGAGGGCGCGTTCTACCTTTTTCCTCGCACTCCCATAGAGGACGATGTGGCTTTTGTATCTGCCCTTCAAGAGGAAAATATTCTGACGGTCCCAGGGAGCGGTTTTGGCGGTCCTGGACACTTCAGAATCGCATACTGCGTTGAGGACAAGACCATTGAGAAGTCATTGCCAGGGTTTGAGAAGGTCATGAACAAGTTCAAGAAGTGAGATTGCGCAGAAATCCAATATTCCATTATTCCATCGACAGCGCATGGATTGAAATTCAGCGTTAGATTCCCTCAAACCTTAGAGAATCCAAGAATCCCGAGGTGTAGCTTATGTATGCAAAAACCCTTTCCCTAAGATTTCCCAAAAAAACTGTCAACGAACCTGTCGTTGTAAACCTTGTGAAGAGATTTGATCTCTCATTTAATATCCTCAAGGCCACTATCTACCCAAGGAAAGAGGGTTTCATGGTCATGGAATTGAGTGGCCATCGAAAGAACTTCCAGAAAGGCGTCCGATATCTGAAGAGCCTCGGCATCAAGGTGGAGAATATTGGGCAAGATATCAGAAGAGATGAAGAGAGATGTTTTCAGTGCGGGGCATGCACAGCCGTCTGTCCCACCAGTGCTCTTTACATACAGAGGCCGGAAATGGCGGTTATTTTCGATAAGGACAGATGTAGTGCCTGCGAGTTGTGCGTGGTAGCCTGCCCGGCAAGGGCCATGGAGGTGAAATTCAATAAAGCCTTACTCTCTTGATATGCCTACTTGCAGGTTCTCCCATCCATCGCCATAGAACCCATCGTTCAATTTACCTATCGCGATTAGAACATCTCATGGAGCATACAGAGGGGATGGGTTTTTGGGCATAGATCAAAGACAGGCCCAAGGACTGCCCCGTAAATTCTTTGTCAAGTGGAATTTTTCCAGAACCCATTATTCCATCATTCTCTCCGAGGCGTAGGCTCTACGAGCCGGAGGCCAATTGCGGAGCGAAGCGGAACTAAGTTCTGAGCAATGAAAAATAATTCTTTCAAAATCATAACCCTTGGCTGCAAGGTAAACCAATTTGAGTCCGCTTCGTTGAAGGCTTCTCTACTTGATTTGGGTTTGAAAGAGGTAGACAAAGGAGAGGAAGCCGACGTGACAGTCATTAATACCTGCATCGTAACGCAGAGGGCCTCTTACCAGTCAAGACAGGCGATAAGAAAGGCAATAAGAGAGAATCCGTCTGGTGCAGTGGCCGCTATAGGGTGTTATGGCCAGGTATTTCCTGATGAGCTTTCCCAGATTCCGGGACTCAATCTTATAGCTGGGAATACGGTGAAGGAGCGAATGCCGCTTATTCTAACAGAGACGGTAGCTGCGGGTCAGCCGTGTCTCGTTTCGGAAAAATTTGGCTCGGATGAAAATTTCCAGTTCCTTCCTGTAAAAGGGTTTTTGGACAGGACCAGGGCCTTCTTGAAGATACAGGACGGGTGTGAGTCCTTTTGCACCTATTGTATTGTTCCCCTTGCCAGAGGGCCCTTAAGAAGTTTGGATACCTCCAAGGTTATCTCTATGCTCGAGTCCCTTGCAAAGGATGGATACAAGGAGGTGGTCCTGACTGGGATACACTTGGGAAAATATGGGATAGATTTCACGAACGGTGAGGATCTGGAGGGTTTGCTCCATAGGATCCAAAGAGAAAGTTTTCCCATGAGGCTCAGGCTGAGCTCAATAGAACCCAATGAGATCGGGGAAGGGCTTATTGAGATGATGGCCACAGAAGATTGGCTCTGTCGGCATTTTCACATCCCACTTCAGAGTGGCGACAACGGGATTTTGCAAAGAATGAACAGGGACTATACGGCTCGGGAGTTCTCAAGGCTTGTGGAGCAGATTCATGAGAGAATACCGCTTGCCGCCATAGGTGTGGATACGATGGCCGGATTCCCTGGAGAAGATCATCGAGCCTATCAAAATACGCTCTCCTTGATTCAGGATTTACCTGTCTCCTATCTCCATGTATTTCCTTATTCACCAAGAAAGGGGACGGCGGCGGCTCGTTTTCCTGGTCAGGTTGATCACAAGGCCACAAAAGAGAGGGCGAGGAAACTCAGAAAGCTTGGGCGGGAAAAGCGGGAGTCCTTCTACAGATCTTGCCTGGGGGAAGTATTTTCGGTGCTTACTGAAGGATGGGTATCAGAAGAGAAAGCCCAGGCAAAAGGTCTAAGCGACAATTATCTGCCGGTCGCCTTCCCATCTGCCCGACTCCAAAAAAATCGGTTGGTTTCTGTCCGGATAGAGGGGCTGGGCGAGCATAACGTGATCGGAAAGCCTATTGAGACCCCCATACCCCCGGCTGACCGAACTCGGGGGTGATGCCCCGCCCTTTAGGGCGGGGAGCTTCACTCCAGAGTTTATCCTCTAATCCTCGGCTGATTCATCTGGGCTGACAACGGACTTGGCAATCTCTAGGACCCTGGGGTCCTTATCGTCCACAAAATGTGCCAGTATTCCGCGGACATCAGGATGAGAGATCCGGCCTAGGGCATAGGCGGCAGCGGCTCGAACGTCAGGATTGCGTTTTTTTCGAAATGGAAAGAACCCTTGCGGAACGAGGAGTCTGGTTAAAGGCTCGATAGCGGTGGGGGTAGCGATCTGCCCCAGGGCACGGCAGCAGACGATGCATAGTTCGTCCTCTTTGGCAGAATCCAAAAGGTCGATCAACGTCTCATCCACATTCGGGGGTTTCAGCTTCCCCAGACATTTGATGGCAGAGACAGCCAAGTTCCCTGTCTGGGTGTTTGCCAACTCCAGGAGGAGTGCAATGGTTTGGTTGTTGTTCAGGCGCTGAGCGAGGTGAAACGCTGCCTGCCGCACCTGAGGATTTTCGTCGCCCAGGGCGTGCGTGAGTTCCTTTTTCAGATCGGAGGTGAGGGTATCGATCACATCCAGGATTCGTGAACGTTCCTCTGGAGTGACCTCTAGGAGCAGCGACTCTTTAAGAAGCTCGGCCACGGCAGGTCCCTGCTTCTCAAGCAACATGGCTGCGATCTTCCGCGCCCTGTAATCATCCTCCTGTTTGATGATATCAATGAGAAACGGTACTGCCCCCTGCCCAAGGCCGGCAAGCAACTGGGCGGCGTTTCGCAACCGAGTGGATTCTCCAGATTTCAGATCTTCCAGAAGAAGCTTTTCTGTTGAGGGATCCAACTTCCTTTTCAGCCTCTTTGCCAATAGCTGGGCATGGGAGTCTTTGACTTCTTCTAGTTCTTGTTGGCGCTTCTGCAGATGGGATAAGACCCGGCCAGCCGTGCGGTACTCAACGAACTGGATAAGAATCGTGAGCATACTGTCAAAAAGTGCCGCCATCTCCACGATCACATCTGGATTATCCTCTTTAGAAAAGGCAGCGAGAAGGGGAGCCGCAAGAACCCTAACCAAGTCATGCTGAAAGGCGGGCGTGAGGCTCTCCAAAAGGTCTAGACAGAGTTGAATTGCTCTTTCGCGATCTGCAAGTTCTTGTTCAGGCAAGTTTTTAAAGAGCTTGTGGATCGCCTCCTTGATCTCCTCTTCTTCTTTATTGAGCAACAGTTCCTTAATCTGATCCTGGAAGTTGTCGAGTAGAGAGGAGAAGGGGACCTCCTCTATCTCCATCGCTTCATCGGGCTGATGTTCTGCGGCAGCCATTGTGCTGAGTATACGGAATTCTCCCGTTGCCGACGGGCCGACTGCTTCCGCAACTTGAACCTCGTAGAGGTGACGGTCAAATAGGATGCCAGCCATGCCCTTCTCCCTGGCAAGGCGCCTCCAGAATTTGCTGTCCACGCCCCGAGGGAGATCGCCAAGGGCACCAATAAAGGCTTTCAGTTCTTGTTCGGTAAAGCGCTTCATAAAGGTGAGGCTGCTAAGCCCGATGGTTCCCAGGTATTTGTAGAACGTATCAGCAAACACTTTGAACTGGGAACTAACAAA
>DAOVAK010000187.1 GCA_030671095.1 Deltaproteobacteria bacterium
ACTTTTTCATTTTAAAACCTCATCTTAAAGATTAAAGATCTTCCCCCTTTTCTAAAGGGGGAACGAGGGGGATTTGAAACAAGTGGATATAGTATGTAACCCATAGGCACTTAGATATCTGCCGGAAAATCCACCGCCTGATCTGCTGGGATTTTCTCCGAGGGCACAAATTTCTTCAGCGGCCACCCTTTTTTCCTGGGTTCAGCTTTGGGCCTAGGCGTTTCTGGCAAGGGTTTTTTCTCCTCTTCTGGACGAGCCTGTTCCTGTTTCTCTTCAGCGATAAACCCTTCGCTTTGGGGAACTTTGAGGGACAATTGTTGACCCGATTTCACATTCTGCATCGACTCTCTGACTGAAGTATGAGAGAAGGCCGCTTCTGGCACTCCCCAATAGAGACTCGCACTCAGTATCAGTCCCAACAGAAAAATGCGTCTTTTCATCTGATCCTGCATGATCATTTCTTTTTAGTCACATTCGTTAAATAACGGCAAACCCTAAAGCCCACATCCGGACGCTTACCATTGCTATAATCCCGGTACGCCAGCCTTAACACACCGATACTTGAATGTTTCCAGCTGGACCCTTTGACCACCCGATGTGTTCCTTTCTTGGGCCCCAGGGGATCCAAGATTACTTTCTGACTCGAATAGGCATAGATCGTGTAATAATCGTGACACCATTCTGCCACATTTCCACCCAGATCATACAGTCCCAAACTATTCGGTTTGAATACGCCCGGAGGCGCGGGTCCCGGGTATCCGTCATTATACTTGGCCAGATAATTGGGTAACAAGTCTTTGGCCGAGGCATCAGCGAAATTCCCTGATTTTGGTGTGGGTGGAAAACTATTTCCCCAAGGGTATTTCAGGGAAGCCTTGTCCTTTTCATATCGGGCGCAATACTCCCACTCTGCCTCCGTGGGAAGGCGATAGCCTCCTCCCATGGGCTCAGCGGCCACCCATTTACCATCGCGCTTAACATAAGAGGGCGGTAAAGAGCCTTTTGCACTTAACCAATTGCAGAACAGAGCGGCCTGTTCCCAGGTCACCTGTACAACAGGCAGTTCATCCCGGTTCAGGCTAAACTTTTTGAACCAACCCGAATTATGCTCAGCCAGATATTCCCTGAACTCGTTGTTGGTGACCTCTCTCACCCCCATGTAAAAGGGCCTTTTTAGCGCCACCTTTCGCAGGGTCTCATTGGATCGGCGTCCTTGCTCTCGTCGAGAGGCACCCATGGTAAAGGATCCGGGCTCAATCAAACGGAGCGCGTACCCATTATGCGTTTTAATGAGGGAAGGGGGTGCCACTTTCTCAGGCACCTGTTTTTTCAGGGCGACCCGTACCTCCTGCGGGAATCCGGGTCGTGGGGTGATCTTTGTGAGAAACGATTCATACCCCGCCTTCCTTATTTCTAGCTGGTGCTCTACCGCGGTGAGTCGCAATTCGGGACGGATTAGCCCCCAGGATTTCCCGTTTACAAAAAGCTCGGCATCCTTTGGCTCCACCGTAACATAGACCACCCCTTTGATGGGGACCAGTTCTACTGTGAGCTTTTTCACTTGGGCAGAAGAAACCCTCACTTTTCTGGTTGCGTTTTCATATCCCGCCTTAGAAATACGCACAAAATGTGTGGTCTTTGGGGCGAGAGGGATTTTCAAGGGCGTCTTTCCTGCATACTCACCTCCTGCGGTCACGCTTGCACCAGGGGGCCTTGTGGACAGCGCAAGAATTCCGTCCGCGGGCAGCAGCTTGATATTGTCCAATGCCTCGGGCTGATTCGCTTTCACCGCCAACTGGGTCCGCCACGTTTTGTAGCGATTGGCGCTCACCTCTACGCTATAGGTTCCGGGGAGAAGCTGAAGTTTCAGCGGCGTCTCCCCCACCGGCTTCCCGTCAACGCTTACCTCTGCGCCTTCTGGCATAGAGCCAATCGTCACATCACCCCAGGCCGGTAGAAGGGCAAACTGTAAAGCCTGAGATACACCGCAGCCCTCCACATCCACGTGGGTTTTCAGGTCTTGATAGTTTTTCGCAAAAATCTCCACGCTTCTGCGGCCTGGCTTCAATTTCAGTTCCTGGATGGGCGTCGTCCCCACCTCTTCACCATCAATGTGTATCCGTGCTCCCTCAATCTCAACAGAGGAGTGCCCCTCCTGATGGACACGCAGGGACGCCACCCCGGGAAGCTTTTCCATTTGTAGGTTTAATGTCTGACTCCTTTCACCAGCCACCTTTATGGATTGGCTGAGAGGCTCATAACACTGTCTCAAAGCAGTCAGCGTATATTCTCCGGGTCGCAGCAGGTAATAAGCACCTAACCTGGGCGCTATTATGCCTCCACGGATGGTGATTTGGTCCGGCTCCGGTTCAATGCTGATAACCACCTGCCTTGCGGTAAAGACGAACCAGGCGGAGGCGGAAAGCATTGAGAAAATGACGATTAGGATCAACCAGGCCAACCACCTGAGCGGGAATTTTGGTTTCGGTTGTTGGTGGGTAGGGTGGAAGGAGACAGGTTCAATCTCGATAGATGAATCTGACGATCTGCTTGGTACAGGCGGAATCGTCTTTGAGCCATCGCCCGGCTCAGTGACTTGAAATACGATCCCACCATCTTCTACCTTGAATAGAATCTGGCTTGGACCTATCTGCAGCCTATCCCCATGACGCAGGACCACAGACCCTTTTAGCCTCTCACCATTGTGCCATACTGGGATCCCCATCTCTGCAGCTTGCACATGGAAGCGTCCTTCAGACAACCCGATATAAGCGGCTTCCTCATGCTCACCCAGGCCTGCAATACGAATGCCGGCTGAAGGACTGCCGCCGATAAGGACGGGAAAATCACGCTCATCCAGACTTCTCTCGCCCCTGCTCTCCCTGATTTTGCAGTAAACGTTCAAATCTTCTCCTTGCATACCACAGTGACGCGCACCACTTTCTGTCCGGCCTTGACCACGATCTGCTGCCTCACATCTTTGTATCCGTTTCGTGTACCCACCACTGTGTAGGTACCAGGGCGCAGGTCCAGATCTCGGGAGGTAAAACTTCCTAACCTTCCCACTTTATAGACGGCCACCTGTGTAAGATTGTCAGACTCTAATGTCACTCTAACAGGCGTTTGTGCCGTCGTCACCAATTGATCCAGTCTTTCTGTTTGCGATGTGAGGCGGGGACCCATTGGTTCCATCTTCCTTGCCTCCTGTAGCAATAAGATCGCATTTTGGAGGTGGCGATCCGATTCTAAGAGACTCGGCCGCCCTAAATAGAAACTGAGGCGCTTTTCCAACTTAACTCGCTCCTGTGAAAGCACCTTTCCTTGAACCGCAAATTGAATTGCGGGATCGATTTCAATGACTGCGAGATAGGATTCCAGGGTCTTTTTCCAATCTTCTGCCTGCTCAGCGGCCAAGGCCTCTTTTCGCAAGGTTTCGATCCGGGCGAGTCTAATCGCCTGATCCACCTGGGCGAGAGCGTCCTGAACCCCAATGGAGTCTGGTTTGAACGACTGTGCCTTCAAAAAGGTTTCCCGAGCCCTTTCGTATTCATTATTTTGCAGGGCTGCAAATCCGGAAGACATGAGCTGTTTAAACTGCTCCTCTGCTATCAAACCCTTGATCCTGTCAAATCCTTCCCGTGCCTGATCCGATTCTGAGTCCAGTTTCATCGCCTCCTGGTAGTCGGCAAGGGCAAAAGGGAGATTGTTTAATTTCTCATGGCGCTTTGCGGAATCGATCAATCGGATAACAATTTCGATCTTCTTCGCCCTGTCCAGATTTTTCTGCGCTAACTGGTTTGTCGGATCAATCATCAGGGCCAAGCCAAATTTGTGCTGTGCGCGCTTCCCATCTCCCTCAGCCATAGCTATACGGCCTTCCCGCATGAGACGGCGGAATGCTTTCTCTCTTCCGTTTGTTAGCGCCTTTGCCTTGCTCAGGGCGTCCTCATATTTGTCCGACGCGGAAGCATACGCCTTACTCATGAATAGCGCGTCCGCCTCCTGCCCGGACTGCGCCATCTGGGTGTAAAGACTGCCTCCCCACTCCGCGCCCCCTTTGCCATCCAACGCCTTTTTCGCGAGAAGGTAGTCTGCAAGCCTTTGCTCAGCCTCCTCTTTTTCCAAGGCCACTTGTGCGGGGGGTTTGGCCTGGACCTGCTCCGGTTCAGCCTCCTTGATCTGAAGATTATTTCTTGCCATCTCCTTTTCTGATTGGGGGATCACCGCCTCCTCAGGAATCAGAGAAACCTCAACCGGGTTTTTCGAAAGGTGATGCAATAAGAGCCCCCCTCCCACCAGGAGGACAAGCAAAGCGATAATCAAGGCAGTCGTCTTGAAAAGATACTGACGCCAGGGGCTGGGAGCATGAGGTGTAGCCTCTTGCCCGGAAACTTGCGCGGGTGTAATGATTTCACCCTGGTCATCAGGAGATGGGGCCGCTTTATCGGGTTGAGGCGTAACGGCAGGGGGTAACGTATGATCGGAACTGAGATCCAATATCTCTCGCAATTCGTTTCCCACTTGGCCCAAACTGGACGGGCGCTCCTCTGGGACTTTGGCCAGCAACCGGCCAATCAACCGATCCAGGGATTCGGGTATCCGGTTCCCCGTTCCTGTCCCCTCCAATTGCTCATTGACCATAGGTGGGATCTCTCCACGGATCTTCTCGGGTGAGATCTCCGGGTAGAAGGGAGGATGCCCGGTTAGGAGGTCGTACATGAGTATCCCAAGTGCATAAATATCATCGGAAGGGTGCGGTTTGCGGCCAGCCAATTGCTGCGGGCTCATGCTATACAACGAACCACCCGTGGTTATTTGGCGTGCTTCTCTATCAGACTCCAGCACTGCCGCAATCCCAAAATCAACGAGCCGGGGGGAACGCTGCCGGTCAAGCAGCACATTTGTCGCCTTTAGGTCACGATGGATAAGGCCCATGCCGTGGGCATATGACAATGCGCCGATAACGGGCTCAAGTCGCGTGATGACATCGGGATAGGAGAGCATGCCGAACCGGCTACGATAGACATGCAGGTCTTCGCCTTCGATGTATTCCATGGAGATGAAGACCCGTTCATCAGCGCGGTGAAAGTCAAAGATGCGAACGATATGGGGATGGATGAGCCGCCTGGCATTTCGGCACTCGTTCTTCAGCAGTTCCACGAGGTCCAGGCGCGTGGCCAAATGGGGGTTTAGCACTTTGATGGCAACATGAACCTGGAGCTCCAGGTCCCGAACGAGCCACACTTGACCCATCCCACCTTCGCCCAGAAGTCTCATCAGTGAAAACCGGGAAAGAAGAGTTTGATCTTTTTGCAGATGCGTCATTCCGATACAGCCCCTGACCAGTGCAACCCCAGATCTCTTTAATACTTCGAATTGCCCCCAGTCGCTCAAGCTCCCGGTGGCAGCAAGTACTCGGGATTTTCTGGTTTTTAACACAGGCGCCAAGAAGTGGCTCAGGTTAGTAACAAATGGAAATGCTCCTGCTCTGGGTGAGCGGTCAGTAAAAGGGGCTCGGCCTTCACATGGGGTCAACCGCCTTTTGGGTGGTCTGCTTGCAGGCTATCCGTCTTGCCAAAGCCGGTCTCCTCGTAGTATATTTCCCGCAACAACTCTCGCCAGTGCCTATATTGCTCCTCAGCAGAACCGGTCAATTCATATTTCTTCCCCTGAAACTCCATGACCACGGGTTTCATTTCGTTTCCAAATGATTCGCTCAGCTCCTGAATGGCCAGGCGATGGATCTCAGCCTGTTTCGAAATGTTAATGCCATTATATAACACCGCTCCTCCACCCAAGAGCAGACCTTCCTGTATGGCATAGCTATTGTCCACACCCCCTGCAGCAAGGGCTATAGCCAGGGCCATCATCAGTGCCCCTGCAGCCTGTCGCACGTAGGCATCCCGTTTGATCTTACGTATGGCAGTCTGTTCCGTGAGATTGGCCTTCCGCCATTCTTCGTAGGCCGGCCACATCTCGTTGTAGAAGCCCTCATAATATTCATTCAAGGTATCCACATACATGTGATCCCGGTCCCGAACTTGAAGGAGACGCTCCATCATAGGATCGTCATCGGCGGG